>NZ_BAABRP010000007.1:170000-174666 GCF_039545055.1 Deinococcus carri | reverse complement strand
TGGGGACAACGTGACGTTCACGGTCGAACTGATTAAGCCCATCGCCATGGAAGAAGGCCTGCGCTTCGCCATCCGCGAAGGTGGCCGCACCGTCGGCGCCGGCGTCGTTACCAAGGTCCTGGAGTAACTTCCAGCGCCGCAGCGGGGGAGGCCAGCCGGTCTCCCCTCTTGCCTTGGGAGATAGAACCAGAGGTCGGCCGGTGGGTGGACACCTGCTCCCCGACTGCCTATAATCCGAATGTTGCCCGCCACAAGGCGGGCTTTTACCAGCGACTTCACCCCCGGGTGAGGGGCTGGGAGCGCCGGCCGGCGGGGGATGCCTGCCCAAAGGCGCGAAAGGAGCAACAACATGGCGAAGGACGGACCGCGCATCATCGTGAAGATGGAAAGCACCGCTGGCACGGGCTTCTACTACACGACCACCAAGAACCGCCGCAACACGCAGGCCAAGCTGGAACTGCGCAAGTACGACCCCGTGGCGAAGAAGCACGTCGTGTTCAAGGAGAAGAAGGTCTGATGTCCGGCTGGGCTGCCTGGGCGGCCCGGCAGGAGGTCGGCTTTCTCTTCAAAGACGCCAAGCGGGCAAGGTGAGCGCATGAATCTGATGCAGTACTTGCGGGACTCGCGCGAAGAACTGGCGCGGGTAACCTGGCCGACGCGCCAGCAGGTGATTGACGGCACGCAGGCCGTGCTGATCTTCGTGATCGCCCTGACCCTGATCGTATTCGTGATGGACTTCGTGTTCGGCCATCTCATCCGGGCGGTGCTGCAATGAGTATCGAGTGGTACGCCGTCCACACCTACGTGGGCCAGGAAGACCGCGTGCAGCAGCATCTGCTGGAACGCGCCAGGAAGCTGGGCATGCACCACACCAAGATCTTCCAGGTGCTGCAACCCACCGAAAAGGCGGTCGAGCTTCAGGAGGGCGGCAAGAAGGTCGAGGTCGAGCGCAAGCTCTTTCCCGGCTACGTCTTCGTGCAGATGGACGTCGAGGACGATGACGCGCCCGGCGAGTTGGGCGAGTCATGGGAAGTGGTGCGCGGCACGAGCGGCGTGACCGGCTTTGTCGGCACGGCCACACGCCCGGTGCCTCTCTCCCCCGAGGAAGTGCACCGGCTCCTCGCCTCGGTGGGCGTGGCCGCGCAACCCCAGGAGGAGGCCGCGCCGCGCGTGAAGGTGGACCTCAAGCCTGGCGATATGGTCCGGGTCACGGGTGGCCCCTTCGCGGATTTCAGCGGCGTGGTCAGCGAGGTCAACGCGCCCCAGGCCAAGGTCAAGGTGCTGGTCAGCATCTTCGGGCGCGAGACGCCGGTCGAGCTGGACTTCGCGCAGGTCAGCAAGTAAACACACGCAGGGGCCAGGCTTGGCAGAAGCCATCTGGCCCTGTACACTGGAAAAGTTGCTGCCGTGAAGGGTGCCCTGAGCGGCAGAACTTAGCGCCAGCACCCCGCCGCCCATCGCCGCCCGGCTGGGGGCGTGCCGGGGGAGCTAAGGAGGACGCACATGAAGAAAGTCACAGGGCTTGTCAAGCTCCAGCTGCCCGCGGGCAAGGCCACCCCGGCCCCGCCCGTCGGCCCCGCGCTGGGTCAGTACGGCGCGAACATCATGGAGTTCACGAAGGCGTTCAACGCGCAGACGGCCGACAAGGGTGACGCGATCATCCCCGTCGAGATCACCATCTACGCGGACCGCTCCTTCACCTTCATCACCAAGACGCCGCCCATGAGCTACCTGATTCGCAAGGCCGCCGGTCTGCAAAAAGGCAGCGCCACGCCCAACAAGGCGAAGGTCGGCAAGTTGAACTGGGATCAGGTCCTGGAAATCGCCAAGACCAAGATGCCCGACCTGAACGCCGGGAGCGTCGAGGCCGCCGCCAACACCGTGGCGGGCACCGCGCGCAGCATGGGCGTCACCATCGAGGGAGGCCCCCATGCCTAAGCACGGCAAGCGTTATCGCGCCCTAGTCGAGAAGGTGGACCGCAACAAGCAGTACACCATCGACGAGGCCGCCGCCCTGGTCAAGGACATCGCCACCGCCAAGTTCGACGAGACGGTGGAAGTGCACTTCCGGCTGGGCATCGACCCCCGCAAGAGCGACCAGAACGTGCGTGGCACGGTCGCCCTGCCCCACGGCACCGGCCGGACCGTGCGCGTGGCTGTGATTACCAAGGGTGACAACGTGGCCGCCGCCGAGGCTGCTGGCGCGGACGTGGTCGGCAGCGACGAGCTGATCGAGCGTATCGCGGGCGGCTTCATGGACTTCGACGCCGTGGTCGCCACCCCCGACATGATGGCCCAGGTCGGCCAGAAGCTCGCGCGCCTGCTCGGGCCGCGTGGCCTGCTGCCCAACCCCAAGAGCGGCACCGTCGGTCCCGATGTGGCGGGTATGGTGCGTGGCCTCAAGGCCGGCCGCATCGAGTTCCGCAACGACAAGACCGGCGTGGTTCACGCCCCCATCGGGAAGGCCAGCTTCGATCCGGCCAACCTCAGCGCGAACTACCAGGCGCTCGTCTCGGCCCTGGAAGCGGCCAAGCCCGGCAGCGCCAAGGGCGTGTACCTGCGCAGCGCCTACCTGACCAGCACGATGGGGCCGAGCATTCCCCTCACGCTGGGCAGCGCCCAGGCCTGAGCTTTTTCGGGGAGGGGAACATCTGCCCTCCCCCGCTGACTTCAGCACCCCGGTGCGCTTTTTTGCACCTCCCAATTTCGGCATCGTAGACAGCGGGGACCCTTGCCAGGTTTAAACATCCCGCCGAGTTGTCAGGGCGCGAAAGACAGCGCACCTGGACTTGTTCACCACAAAGGAGGTTCCCAACGTGGCGAACGAACGGAATCAGCAGAACCTGAGCAGCCTGAGAGGCAGCCTGACGGGCATCGAGACGTTCTACGTCGTCGATTACCAGGGCCTGACCGCCGGACAGCTCAGCCGTCTGCGCAAGGACATCCGCGAGAAGGGTGGGCAACTGATCGTTGCCAAGAACACCCTGATCAACCTCGCCCTTCAGGAAGGCGGCCGTGACTTCGGCGACGCCCTGAAAGGCCCCAGCGCCCTGGTGCTGGCCCATGAGGACCCCGCTGGCGTCGCCAAGGCGCTCAGCGACGCGGCCAAGGGCAACGACCGTGGCATCCCCGCCGTGAAGGGCGGCCTCGTCGAGGGCAACCGCGTGGACGTGCGCATGATCGAACGTCTGGCGAGCCTCGGCAGCAAGCAGAGCCTTCAGGGCGAGTTCGTGGGCGTGCTCAGCGCGCACCTCAGCAACTTCGTCGGGATCCTCGAAGCGTACCAGGCCAAGCTCGGCGGCGGCGACGCGGCCGAAGCCCAGGGCTAACCCCCTTTTCCCTCTCTCAACCCAATCCAATTACCGGAGGACCACACCATGGCTTACGACAAGCAGGCTCTGATCGACCAGCTCAGCACCCTCACCATCATGGAACTCGCCGACCTCATCGACGGCCTCAAGGAACAGTGGGGCGTGACCGCCGCTGTGGCCGTCGGCGGTGGCGCTGGCGCGGCTGCGGCTCCCGCTGCCGAAGAGAAGACCGAGTTCGACGTCGTGCTGGTGGACGCGGGCGCGAGCAAGATCAACGTCATTAAGGAAATTCGCGCCATCACCGGCCTGGGTCTGAAGGAAGCCAAGGACCTCAGCGAGAAGGGCGGCGCGCTGAAGGAAGGCGTCAGCAAGGACGACGCCGAGAAGATGAAGGCCCAGCTCGAAGCGGCTGGGGCCAAGGTCGAACTCCGCTAATCCCCTGCCCCACCGGGTGTGCACCCCCTGCCCTGCGGCGGGGGGCTTTCTTTTTGTAATCTATCTCACTCTTTCCTGTGGATGGACCCGCCATAGTGGTCGAGTCATTTTCCCAGCAAGTCTTTTCAAGAGGCGCAGTATGGTGAAAGACCACGCGCCGCTTTTGCTGAGGAAGGGCAAGGAGTTGAAGATGGCTGTAGGCAAAGTGAAGTGGTTCAACGCGGAAAAAGGCTTCGGGTTTATCGAGACGGAAGGCAGCGACGACGTGTTCGCGCACTTCAGCGCCATCCAGGCCCAGGGCTTCAAGAAGCTCAACGAGGGTGACGAGGTCGAGTTCGAGATCGAACCCGGTCAGCGTGGCAAGGGTCCCCAGGCCAAGAACATCGTCGTGACGAAGGCCGCCCCGGCCCCCGCCTACGGCGACCGTCCCCAGCGCCGCGACAACAACCGCTGGTAAGCGGCAAGACTCACAAGTTCAACCCCCCCACCGCAAGGTCGGGGGGTTTTGTTATGGCGGGCGGTGACGGACGTGCAGCTGTCTCCAGGCTGGAACACCACCTCTCCCACCTGGCTTTACCGCACGACATGAGCGGTCACCCAGAGCGCCCCCTTCGTCACCCGCGCTGCTCATCCCTGTGGAAAGCCGACGGCCCGGAGCGTGACGCCTTCCGGGCCGTCCCGGCTCACCGCAGCTCCCGCCGCAGCCCCGCCGCCATCTGGAACCATTCCCGCTCCTGGCGGCGGTAGAGGCCAGTCGCCCGCTGCTCGGTCTTGGCGAGGGCGTCCAGCAGTGCCTTGGCCTCCTCCCGTCTCCCCTGCCGCAGCAGAAAGGCGGCGTAGCGGGCGCGAGGTTCCTCCGTGGTCGCGGCCGTCATCGCCTCGCGGTAGGTCGCGTCAGCCTCGGCAGCCTTGCCCTGGGC
>NZ_BAABRP010000007.1:0-165000 GCF_039545055.1 Deinococcus carri | reverse complement strand
GCAGACGCTGGGCGGCAACGTGGTCAGCAAGATGGACGGCCTGGCCCAGTACCGCTTCCCCCGCCGCGCCGAGATCGCCTACGCCGAGCAGGTGGAAGCCTCGCTGCCCCTGCCCGCCGACGTGCTGGTGGAGCAGGACAGCTTCCGCGCCGGCGAGATTCTGGCCGAGCTGGAAAGTGACGTGAGCATCACCGCCCCCGTGGACGGCACCGCCTTCCTGCATGACCTGGGCGAGGACAGCGTGATGGTGGAGCTGCGCGACAGCGCCGCCGAGGACGCGGCCCAGGGTGAGGTGCTGGCCCGCGTGTACCTCCCACACGGCATGAACGTGCAGGTGGCCGAGGGCGAAGTGGTGGAGGCCGGCAGCGTGCTGGCGACCGCCGAGGCCGGGGACCGCCTGCGCGTGAGCCGCGACAGCCGCCTGACCGCCGTCACCTTCCCCAAGAAGAAGGGGGACGTGAAGGTCACGGCGCACTGGACCCGCCGCGTGGAGTACCCCATTAACCCCACGATGCACGTGCTGGTCGGGGACGGCTCGGAAGTTCGCGCCGGGCAGAAGGTCGTCGGCGCCATCGACAAGGAAGAGGAAGTCGTCGCGGAGGCCGACGGCGTCATCACCCTGCACGCGCCCGCCAGCATCATCGTCTCGAAGGCCAAGGTCTACTCCTACCAGGACGAGCCGCTGGTCGTGAACGGGGACCGCGTGGAGCCGGGTGACGAGCTGGCCGACAGCGGCAACCTGCGCTCGGAAATCTCGGGCCGCGTGGAGATCGACCTCGTGCGCAAGCAGGTGCGCGTGATCGAGTCCTACGACTTCGAGGCCAAGATGGGCGCGGAGGCCGTCAAGGAACTGCTCGACGACCTCGACCTCGACCAGCTTGAGGCCGAACTGGGCGAGCAGATGAAGGACAACAGCCGCCACAAGCGCGCCAAGGCCCGCAAGCGGCTGGAAGTCACGCGCTCGTTCAAGCGCAGCGGCAACCACCCCTCCTGGATGATCCTGGAGACGGTGCCGGTGATGCCGCCCGATCTGCGCCCGATGGTGCAGGTGGACGGTGGGCGCTTTGCGACCAGTGACCTCAACGACCTGTACCGCCGCCTGATCAACCGCAACAACCGCCTCAAGAAGCTGATGAGCCAGGGCGCGCCCGACATGATCATCCGCAACGAGAAGCGCATGCTTCAGGAAGCGGTGGACGCGCTGATCGACAACGGCCGCCGCGGCAGCCCCGTGACCAACCCCGGCTCGGACCGCAGCCTGCGCTCGCTGACCGACCTGCTGGGCGGCAAGCAGGGCCGTTTCCGCCAGAACCTGCTGGGCAAGCGCGTGGACTACTCGGGCCGCTCGGTGATCGTGGTGGGGCCGCAGCTCAAGCTGCACCAGTGCGGCGTGCCCAAGCGCATGGCCCTCGAACTCTTCAAGCCCTTCCTGTTCAAGGTGCTGGAAGAAAAGGGCGAGGTCACCAACATCAAGCAGGCCCGCAAGATGCTGGAGCGCTACCGCGACACCCGCGACAGCGTGTGGGACGCCCTGGAAGAGGTCATCGAGGACAAGGTCGTGCTGCTCAACCGCGCGCCCACCCTGCACCGCCTCGGCATCCAGGCCTTCGAGCCGGTGCTGGTCGAGGGTCAGTCCATCCAGCTGCACCCGCTGGTCTGTGAGGCCTTCAACGCCGACTTCGACGGCGACCAGATGGCGATCCACGTGCCGCTGAGTGCCCAGGCGCAGGCCGAGGCGCGTATCCAGATGCTCAGCGCCCACAACCTGCTCTCGCCCGCGAACGGCGAGCCGAACGTGAAGCCCAGCCGCGACATCATCCTGGGCATCTTCACGCTGACCCAGCTCCGCCGCGACAACCTGGGGGCGGGCACGGAGTTCGCCAGCGAGCAGGAAGCCCTGAATGCCCTGAGCGAGGGCCGCGTGGCGCTGAACACGCCCATCACCGTGAACGGGCAGGAAACCAGCCCCGGCCGCCTGAAGTACGTCTTCAGCTCCCCCGACGAGGCGATCATGGCCGTGGACCGCGGCGAGATCGACTACCAGGATCACGTCCGCATCCGCCTGAACGGCACGGTGTACGACACCAGCGCCGGGCGCGTGATGTTCCGCCGCCTGGTGCAGGAGGCGCTGGGGCCACAGGGTCACCTGGTGGACACCCTGGTGAACCTCGAAACCGCCTACGAGAAGGATCACCTCAAGGACATGGTGATGGCCTGCTACAAGGAGCTGGGCATCGAGGCGACGGCGGGGCTGCTCGACGCGCTGAAGGACAGCGGCTTCAAGCTGTCGACCACTTCCGGCATCACCATCGGCATCGACGACATCGTGCTGCCGCCCAACAAGCCCGAGCTGCTGGCCGAGGCCGACGAGAAGCTGGCCGCCATCGAGCAGAACTACGAGTTCGGCTTCATGACGGAAGAGGAGCGCTACAAGCAGGTCGTGCAGCTCTGGAACGACACCACGGACGAGGTGAAGAACGCGGTGTTCGAGAACTTCTCGCAGAACTACCCCTTCAACCCGCTGTGGATCATGAGCCAGTCGGGTGCGCGTGGTAACCCGCAGCAGATTCGCCAGCTCGCCGGGATGCGTGGCCTGATGGCCCGCCCCGACGGCAGCACCATCGAGGTGCCGATCAAGGCGTCCTTCCGCGAGGGCCTGACCGTGCTGGAGTACTTCATCAGCACGCACGGCGCGCGTAAGGGTGGCGCGGACACCGCGCTCCGAACCGCCGACTCGGGCTACCTGACCCGCAAGCTGGTGGACGTGGCCCACGAGGTCGTCGTGCGCGACGTGGACTGCGGCACCACCGACTACACCATCATGCCCCTGGGCGCGACCGACGAGCGCACCGGCGAGTGGCGCACCCGCAAGGGCAGCGAGATCGAGACCAGCATCTACGGCCGCACCCTCACCGCCGACGTGGAACTCTCGGACGGGCGCGTCATCCCCGCCGACACCATGCTGGGTCTGGAGGACGTGAAGGCGATCACCCGTGACGCGAAGAACATCGGGGAAGTCTTTGTCCGCACGCCGCTGAACTGCCGCGTGAAGGCGGGCGTGTGCCAGAAGTGCTACGGCTACGACCTCTCGCAGGCCAAGCCCGTCAGCATGGGCGAGGCCGTGGGCGTGGTGGCCGCAGAAAGCATCGGCGAACCCGGCACCCAGCTCACCATGCGTACCTTCCACACGGGTGGTGTGGCCGGCGGCGGCGACATCACGATGGGTCTGCCCCGCGTGATCGAGCTGTTCGAGGCCCGCAAGCCCAAGACCCAGGCGGTCGTGGCCGACCGTGACGGTGTGGTCCGCATCGAGGAGGAGGAGGAGCGTTACCTGGTCCGCATCGAGGCCGAGGACGAGGCCTTCAGCTCCAAGACCGCGACCAAGATCAGCAAGGGCCTGCGCCTGATCGTGCGCGACGGCGACCGCGTGGAAGCCGGCCAGCCCCTCACGCGCGGCGCGGTGAACCCCCACGACCTGCTGCTGTACAAGGACACCGACGCCGCCCAGCGGTACCTGGTGGAGGAAGTGCAGCGCGTGTACCGCTCGCAGGGCGTGAAGGTCCACGACAAGCACATCGAGGTGATCGTGCGCCAGATGCTGCGTTACGTGGAGATCACCGACGGCGGCGACACCGACCTGCTCGAAGGGCAGACGGTCGAGCGCTGGGAAGTGGATCAGGCGAACGAGGCCCTGGCCGACGGACAGACCCCGTCAAGCTGGAAGCCGGTGCTGCTCGGCATCACCAAGAGCAGCCTGACGACCAAGAGCTGGCTCTCGGCGGCGTCGTTCCAGCACACCACCCACGTGCTGACCGAGGCCTCCATGCGCGGCCAGGTGGACGACCTGATCGGCCTGAAGGAGAACGTGATTCTCGGCAAGCTGATCCCGGCGGGCACCGGCCTCACCACCGTCCGCGAGATGCAGGTGGGCGACGACCGCACGCTGGAGAAGTACGGCGAGGGCAACACCAGCACCGACTCGGTGACCGGCACCCAGCGGTACGACGACACCCGGCCCGGCAGCACCACCATCAACCCCAGCTACGGCGACTGAGCCGAGGCTGAACAGCAAAGCCCCCACCTGGAAACGGGTGGGGGCTTTTGCGTTGTGGGGGCGGCCAGCTTCCAGCGGCCAGCAGAACAGGCTGCTCTATCCGACCTGGAGGCGAATCGTTACCTCCTGGCCCTCCTCCAGGCCCTCTGCCCGGCGGACACTGGCCTTGACCGGCACGAGGTAAGCGCCGTCCTTGGGAAACAGGGAAGTCTGCCACCCCGTCTCACCGATCCAGGCCTGGACCGGAATCATGCCCCAGCCGTACGTGACCAGCTTCGAGGCGGCTTGCAGGCTGCGGCACTCCGCAGGCGGAACAGTCACGAAGTACCAGGGGGCCGGGCCTCGCCAGGACCAGAGGGAGCTGCTGAACTCAAGTTTCATGACGCAGCCTACCGGAGGGTCTGTCCTCGCCCTCACCGTACAGCTCCGCGTAATGCTGGCCGATCTGCACCAGGAAACCCATTTCCTCCTGGGTGGTGCGGGCACTGAGGCGAGTCTCGTAACTCAGCAGCAGGGCGGCGTAGGCCAGGGCCGCCGCGCCCAGCAGCGCCAGGATGACGGGCGCGGGGCCGGGGGGCCGCTCCAGCAGCGACGATGCGCCGATCAGGATGCTGGTCAGCACCAGCAGGGCGACGGCCAGATACAGCGAGGTCATCGCCCGCTGGAGCATGCGGCTGCGGCGGGTGAGGCGCGGAAGCTGGCGAATGATCATCTGCTTTTCCTGGCGGGCCAGGGCCTCCTGACGCCCCTCCTCACTCACGAGCACCTTGAAGCGCGCCGTAAGGTGCCGCACGCGGTCGGTGGCGCGGCCCAGGCGGGTGCTGGTGCTCATGAGCAGGGTGCCCGCGCCGCTGATCAGCACGGCGGGCGTGATCATCGCCGTCAGGACGCTGAGGTTCGGGTCCGCCATGCCTTCAGGGTAAGGGGTGGGGCAGGAAGCTAGCGGGGGCCGCCGCAGACGCCACTCGTGCGTGGGGGGCAGAGGCCATCACTAACGCCGAAGTTCCCCTTCTCGTCTCCGGTGATGACAAGACGGACCGGCTGGGAATCGCGGTGAAGCAGCGTGCTGCTGGCCGTGCGGTTATCGTCCAGGATATGAATGACCAGGGTGCCTTGTGCGGGAAGGCGGCCCGTCCACGTCAGCTTCTCCCCCGCACGAATGGGCCGACTGTTGAGATTGATGACCTCTCCCCCGGGCGTGATGGCCGTCACGAGAATCTGGACCGGGCCGCCGGGCTGCGTGCGGGTGCGGGAGAGATTCACGTCCACCGTGAAGGGCACGGCCTCACCCGCAAAGCGCACGGCGTTGGCGAAGGGCATCAGCGGAGGCGGCGCACTGGCTCCTCCCGCCAGAGCGGGTGCGGCGAGGGCCGCGAGCAGCGTGAGGGTCAGGGGCAAGCGTAAGCGCATTGTGGGGAACCTCCTGGCCCAGGCTATCCCGCCCCAACCGTGCCCCACACCCCTCCCCCACCCCATCAGACCCGGTAGACTTTCCTGATGCAGCTTCTCCTCGACCTTCACCCCGACCAGTATCCGCTTGACGGTTTCCGGCGGCGGCAACTGCTGGAGTGGGTGTTTGTGCAGGGCGTGGGCACCTTTGGCACCATGACGAACCTGCCCTTTGATGCCCGCGCCGACCTCGCCGCCCGCTACACGCTCAATCCCTTCCGCGAGATCGAGACGGTGCGGAGTGCGGACGGGTCGGTCAAGTACCTCTTTACCCTGCCCGACGGGCGGCAGATGGAGGCAGTGTACATGCCTTACCTGGACCGCAAGACCATCTGCGTGTCCACGATGGTGGGCTGCCCGGCCCGCTGCTCGTTTTGCGCGACGGGGGCGATGGGCTTCGGGCGCAACCTGACGCCCGGCGAGATCGTGGGGCAGGTGCTGGCGGTGGCGGGCGGCGAGGGGATCGCGCCGCGCGAGATTCGCAATCTGGTGTTCATGGGCATGGGCGAGGCGATGCTGAACTACGCCAACACCATGCAGGCCGCGCGCATCCTGCTGCACCCGCAGGCGCTGGGCATGAGCAAACGCCGCGTGACGCTCTCGACGGTGGGCATCGCGAAGGGCATCCGGCAACTGGCCACCGAGGATGACCTGGGCATCAAGCTGGCGATCAGCCTGCACGCGCCCGACGAGGAGACGCGGCAGCGCATCATTCCCACCGGGGCCGCCAACTCTATCGAGGAGATCATGGCCGCCGCCCGCGATTACCAGGCGGTGACGGGACGGCGTGTGACGCTGGAATACACCATGCTCCGCGGCGTGAACGACCATCTCTGGCAGGCGGAGCTGCTGGCCGAACGGCTGCGCGGGCTGGTCAGCCACGTGAACCTGATTCCGATGAATCCGTGGGACGGCTCGGGCTTCGAGAGCAGCACCGAGGAGCAGATTCAGGCGTTCTACGACCTGCTGGAGGCGCGCGGCGTGGATGTCAGCGTGCGCCGCTCGCGCGGGAAGGACGCTGGGGCGGCCTGCGGACAGCTCGCCCTGAAACGGCCCGGCGCGGCCGCGGGCGTTCCCGCCTGACGGCTGCCCCCCTCATTTGGCCTCCCCACCTGGCCTCCCCGCGTGGGAGGCTCTTTGCTGGCGGGGAGGGGCAGCCCGGCGGCATGAGGCACATGAGGAAGATGAAACTGCTTCCTGCCACACCGCCCGCCGGGGCGTGAGAGAATTACAGCGCCCAGCGCCCCGAAACCGCGTAAGGGTTCAGAAAGAGCCTGATGCTAGGATTTTCACGTTCCCCCCGTTCAGGAGGCCCCTCCGGTGACCCAACGTAATTTGAAGGTGCTGCTCGGCCTGCTGCTGGCCGCCACGCCCACCGCCGCTGCCCAGACGCTGCTCGACACCTCGGCGGCCGTCTCGGTCCAGAACACCCTGCAACAGAGTCAGGGCGGCCCCATGACCGTGAACTTCGACGCCTGCAACCTCGCGCCGCAATACTGCCCGGACGGCAGGCCGCCCACCGGAGAGGCCGCGTCCGGGCAGGGGGCGGGACAGGCCGCCGCCTCCCCGGCACCCGCCAGCACAACGCCTGCTCCGGCCACCACCCCCCCTGCCGCGACTTCGGCCCCCGTTCTGCCCCCGGTCCCGTTCACCACGGCCCAGGAAGCCACGCTGGCCCAGGCCCGTGCGGCGCTGGGAGGCGGTCAGCTTCCGCAGGCCCGCGGTCTGTTCGAGAGCCTGATCGCCCAGAACTACCGGCAACCCGAGCCGCACTTCGGGCTGGGCCTGACCCTGCTGGCGCTGGGGAACCTGAAGGGCGCGAACTTCGAGTTCACCCAGCTGGTGGCCCTCGCCCCCGAGCGTCCCGAGGGGCCGTACAACCTGGGCGTCATCGCCTCGCGCGAGGGCCGCTACGCCGACGCGCTGCGGCTGTACGGCGAGGCGGCGGGGCTGGCCCGCGGCAAGGCGGGCGTGGCGACCCAGCGGCAGATTCTGGAAGCCCTGGCCGCCGAGCAGGTCCGCGCGCGGGACTTCGCGGCCCTGAGCGCCACCCTGGCCGAGATCGTGACCCTGGACCCGAACGACGTGGAGGCCCAGTTCCGGCTGGCGCAGGCCCAGGTGCTCGCCGGGCAGGGGGCGGCGGCGCTGCCGGGAACCTATGCCGTGCTGGAGCGGCAACCGGCGCGCGTGGACGCCGCGCTGCTCGTCGCGGACATCTACGTGGGCCAGGGCCTGCCCGACCGGGCGGTGCGCGAACTCGATGCGGCGGCCGGGCGCGTCGCCAACGGCGGGGACCGCGCACTGCTGCTGCTGCGCAAGGCCGACGTGCTGGCCGCGAGCGGGGAGACGCGGGCGGCCGTCTTTGCCGCCCAGGACGCGACCCGTGAGGACAGCCGCAATGCCGGGGCCTTCGCCCGTCTGGCCGAACTGCGCAGCCTGCGAAACGACCGCCCTGGCGCGCTCGCGGCCTACCAGAAGGCCACTACCCTGGCCCCCAAGAACGCTGCCTACTGGGCGGGTCAGGCCGCCGTGCGCCTGGCGCTGGGGCAGAACGCGGAAGCGGTCCGCGACGCGGCCCAGGCCCTGCGCCTGAAGCCGGAGGCGGGCACGCTGGCCCGCACGCAGTTTGTCCAGGGTGTCGCCGCGTACCGGCAGGGCCAGTACGGCCCGGCCCGCACCGCCCTGCGCTCCAGCGTCGCGAGCCTGCCCAGCGCCGAGGGCTACCTGTGGCTGGGCCTCAGCGCCTACGCCCTGAAGGACTACGCCGGGGCCGGGACTGCCCTGGCCGAGAGCGTGAAACTGGACCCCACGCCGATGGCGCGGCAGAACCTCGCCTCGGCGCTGCTGGCCGCCGCCCGCTACGCGGAGGCCGAGGCCATCCTGCGCGGCCTGGTCAGTGATCAGCCCAAGAACAGTGAGGCGTGGTACCTGCTGGGTCTGACCCAGCGCGCCCAGTCGCGTGAGGCCGAGGCCCGGCAATCGCTCAAGACCGCCGCCAACCTGGGGAACACCCGCGCGAAGGGAGCGCTCAAATGAGCCGAGCCGAATCCCGCCCCCGCCGCTGGCCGGACCTGCTGATCGGCCTGCTGGTGCTGCTGCTGCTCGCCGGCTTTGCCCTGCTGCTGCTCGGCCAGCGCCGCGCCGAGGTGGCCCAGGCCCCCGCCCCCGCCGCGACCGAACCGGCCCCCGTCATTCCTGGCGCACCCGGTACGGACATCGTGCCCGACAACAGCACAGCCCCGGCCGCCCCCGTCACCGAGGCTCCTGCTCCCAGCGAAGGGGAAGCAGGCAGCGGGGAGACAGAGACCCGCCCGGAAACCCCGGCAACCAGCACCACCCCGGCTCCCGTCAGCCCCGCACCAGCCACCGCGAATCAGCCTGCGCCGGAGGCGAACCCGCCCGCCAGCACCGCTCCGGCAGCCCCCGCGGCCACCCCCACCACCCCGCCCCAGGCCACGGCTCCGGCGGCGAACCCCACCGATCCGGGTCAGACGACCACCCCGCCGACCACGCCCACGGCTCCCAGCAACTCCGGCGCGGTTCCGGTGGTGGCTGCCGACCCCATCCCGGCGGCCCCGAGTGCGCCCCCGGCCCCCGCGGTCACGCTGCCCACACCCCCGGCCAACCCCACGCTGGCCCAGCCCCAGCCCGCCCAGGACGCCAGCACGCCCGCGACTCCCACGGCCCCGCCCCGCAGCGGGGGAGCCGTCGCCACCAGCGAGCAGCGCACGCCGCTGCGGAGCGATTACCGCATCAGCCTGGGCACCTTCGGCTCGGAAACGCTGGCGCAGAGCCGCACGTCAGGCGTCCGCGCCCTCGGGTACACCGTCTACCCCATCGACCTGGGGAGTCAGGTGGTCGCGCAGGTCGGTCCCTTCGCGGATGAGGGCACGGCCCGGCAGGCGCTGGCCGACATCCAGCGGGCCTACCCCGGCGCGATTCTGTATCCCCCCCGCAACCGCAGCCTCACCGGTGCCGCTGACAACAATGAGGCGGCTCCCTCCTCTCCCCCGACCGCGCCCGATACCTCGTCCGAGAACACGGCCACGACCCCGGACACGAGTGAGGCCAGGCCGCAACCCGCGCCCAGCGGTCCGGTCTACCTCCAGGTGGGGGCCTTCGATCGGGTCGAGAGCGCCCAGAATCTGGTGGGGCAACTGCGCGAGCAGGGCTACGCGCCGACCGTCAATGCGCCCGAGGGCCGCAAGGTGACGGTGCTGATCGGCCCCTTCAACGGGGCGGCCCTGACGAGCGCCGAGGAGAAGCTGGACGCGAACGGCTTCGACCACTTCCGGGTGCGGTGAGGCGGATGACTGGCATCCCGACGGCCACCATCAGCCGCCTCGTGACCTACCTGCGCATTCTGGAGGGGCTGGAAGCGCAGGAGGTGAGCCGCACCAGCAGTGGCGACCTGGCCGAGCGGGCGGGCGTCACCGCCTTTCAGGTGCGCAAGGACCTCGCCTACTTCGGGCGCTTCGGCACGCGCGGCATGGGCTACACCGTGCCCATTCTCAAGCGTGAGCTGATGCGGGTGCTGGGCCTGAACCAGACCTGGAACGTGGTGATCGTCGGGGTGGGCCGCCTGGGGCAGGCCATCGCCAACTACCCGGCGGCCAGCGACTACCAGTTTCAGTACGTGGGCCTGTTCGACGTGAACCCGGAACTGCTCGGCCAGCAGGTGCGCGGCCTGACCGTGCGCCACGTGGACGAGCTGCGCG
Source organism: Deinococcus carri (assembly GCF_039545055.1). NCBI lineage: Bacteria > Thermotogati > Deinococcota > Deinococci > Deinococcales > Deinococcaceae > Deinococcus > Deinococcus carri. Next base: position 154,779 of record NZ_BAABRP010000007.1, on the reverse strand, counting down.
AGTTTACCCGGACCACGCGGGTGGACATGGGCTTTCTGGCCGTGCCGCCCGAGCGGGCGCAGGACGCCGCCCAGAGCCTCGCGGACGCGGGCGTGCGCGGCATCCTGAACTTTGCCCCGGTGGTGATTCAGCCGCGCACCCTGGAGCGGGCGGGCCAGCAAGAAATCAGTGACGAGTGGCGTGCTGTGATTGTGGAGAATGTGGATTTCCTGGCCGGGATGAAGCGCCTGGCCTTTTATATCCTCAATCCCCATCTCAGCAGTGCTGAACCGGAGGAGAATGAATGAAGAAGCTCGCCCCCCTCGCCCTGCTTTTTGGTCTTGCCCTGAGTGCCTGCGGCAGCGCCCCCGGACAGCTCTCGGGCAGCCGCGCCTCGGTCGGTCTGGCTGTCTCTGACGGCGGCTCGTTCGTGACCGTCACCAAGACCTTTACCCCCGCCACGCCGGAAATCCCCGCCGTGCCGCCCTCGGGCGACAATCCCGGCACACCCGCCGTGCCCGCCGTCCCTGCCAAGACCACCTGGACCACCGGAACGCCGGGGTACGCGGAGTTCACCTTTACCAGCAGGCCCGGCTCCGACGCGGTGCATATCACCGGCTACCGGATTGTCCGCGACGTGATCAGCACGGCAACGGGCAACTATGAGGACACCAGCAAGACGGACATCAACAAGCTGGACATCTACGTGCCCTCCGGCTGGTCCTGCCCGGAGCGCACCAGCAGCCAGTCCTGCGCCATGTTTACACCCACGGGCGGCCAGCGGAACGATGTCGTTCCCGCCGAGGGCCTACCCTCCAGCCCCTACCGCCTGAACCTCGCGGGGGGACTGGCGAACCTCGTCATCGCCACCAACGCCAGCGTCGGGCGCTCGACCGACATCGAGTTCTTCGGCACCAGCAGCAGCGGCCAGGCGGTCACGGTCCGGGCGGATCACATTGCCAGCGAGGGCGTCAAGACCGGCGACGAGTAAACCTCTGGGGCCAGCAAACAGAAAGAGGCGGCCAGTTCACCGCCTCTTTCTGTTTGCTTTGTGCTTCAGAACTTGATGCTGTACTCCGCGAAACCGTCGTCACGTGTGCGCAGCAGGGTTGCCCCGGCGGGCAGGTTCTTCTGGGCATTGGGGCTGCTGACGTACAGCAGGGTCACGCCGGGGATGGGCGTCAGCTTCCAGTTGCCGTCGGCGGCAGGGTTCACCGTCTTCTGCTGCTGGAAGTACGAGATCAGGGCCTGGCGCGTCTCGTCGGGGGCCTGGAGGATGATGTTCTTGCCGGTCAGGCCGGGGAAGCTCCCGCCGCCCGAGGCGCGGTAGTTGTTGGTGGCGACCACGAACTGCGCGCCCAGGTCGATGGGCTTGCCCTGGTACATCAGATTCCTGATGCGGTGGGCCTGGGGGTTCGCCAGTTCGCCCTTGCTGCCATAGCGGGAGGGCTGGGTCACGTCGATCTCGTAGGTCACGCCATCCAGCACGTCGAAGTTGTAGGTGGGGAAGCTGTCGTCGACCAGGGCCTGGGGTTCGGTCTTGTTCGGGTCAATCTGCCGGAACTGCCCGGCGGCGCGTTCCAACCACTCCTGCACCTGCGCGCCGTTCACGAGGACGGCCTGGACGGTATTGGGGTACACGTACAGGTCGGCCACGTTCTTGATGGCGAGCGTCCCGGCGGGAATGTCGGTGTAGTAGCTGGCCCCGCCGCGGCCCCCGGCCTTGAAGGGCGCGGCGGCCGACAGCACCGGCAGGTCCTTGTACTGGGTGCCCGCCAAAGCGGCCTTGACATAGGCGGTCTGCGCGTTGCTCACGAGCTGCACGCTGGGATCGTCCTGCACCAGCGCCCAGTAGGAGGTGATGGGGGCGGCGAGGTCGGCCACCTTGCCGCGCACGTAGGCCAGCGTGCCCTCGTGCGCCTGCCTGACGGCGTTGGCGATGCGCGGGTCGGGCGTGACGAGGTTCTTCTTGGCCGTCTTGTCCCAGATGGGGCGGAGGCTGGTCTGGCTGTCCGCGACCGTCCACTTCTGGGTCTTGCGGTCGTAGTTCAGTTTCAGGTCCACCACACCCAGGTCGTTGCCCCAGAAGCCCGCCATCACGACCGGCTTGCCGTTGATGGTCCCCTTGGTGATGTCCGCGCCGGGAATGCTCTTGTACACCGGCCCGGGGAACTCCTGGTGGCTGTGGCCGCTGAGCACCACGTCGATGCCGGGGACCTTGGTGAGTTCGGCGGCCACGTTCTCCTGGCCGGGCTGGTAGTCCGCGCTGATGCCGCTGTGGGCGACCGCGACCACGATATCCGCCCCCTGGGCCTTCATCTGCGGAACGAACTTGCGGGCGGCCTCCACGATATCGGTGGTGACGATCTTGCCGTCGAGGTTGGACTTGTCCCAGTTGACGATCTGCGGAGGCAGGAAGCCGATCACGCCCACGTTGAGGACGTAGGGGCGGCCCTCGGTGTCGTACACGACCTTGCGCTGGATCAGGTAGGGCGTGAAGGCGTTCTCGCCGGGTTTGCCGGTGCCGTCATCCTTGTAGGCGTTGGCGCTGACGTAGGGCATCGGCGCGGCGGCGACCACCTGCTGGAGGAAGGGCAGGCCGTAGTTGAACTCGTGGTTACCGAGGTTCCCGGCGTCGTACTTCAGGACGCGCATCGCCGCGTGCAGGGGGTGCATCTGCCCGGCCTTGAGCGGCTGCACCCGCGCCACGAAGTCGCCCAGCGGCGTGCCCTGGATCAGGTCGCCGTTGTCGTACAGCAGCGTGTTGCGCTTCTCGCCTTTGGCCTGCTTGATCAGCGTGGCCGCGTATTCCAGGCCGAACTCGCCGGTCGGCTTGTCCTGGTAGTAGTCGTAGCCCAGCGCGTTGGTATGCAGGTCAGTCGTTTCGAGGATGCGCAGGTCCACGGTCTGCGCGCCCGCCGCGCCCAGGAGCAGGGCGGCCATCAAGGCAAGTTGCTTATGCACGCCCCTCAGAATACGCGGCTTTAGCAGGGTTGTGTAGACGGCGTGGGCGGCGCGAGATGCTGCGGCCCCAGGTCACGCGCGGCCCGCACGCCCAGCAGTCCCAGCGTGAGGTCGAACTCGGCCAGCACGTTCTGGATGACCTCGCGCACACCCGTTTCCCCCGCGATGGCGAGGCCGTAAGCGTAGGGGCGGCCCAGCAGCACGGCCCGCGCGCCCAGCGCGAGCGCCTTGGCCACATCCGACCCGGTGCGGACACCGCTGTCGAGCAGCACGGGGAGGTCGCCCGCCGCCGCGACCACACCCGGCAGGGCATCGAGCGCGCCCACCTCGCCGTCAATCTGCCGCCCGCCGTGGTTGCTGACAATCAGGCCGTTCACCCCGCGGGACGCCGCCTCGCGCGCGTCGTCGGGGTGGAGGATGCCCTTGAGGAGAATGGGGAGGCCGGTCCACTCCCGCAGGCGGCTCACGTCGTCCCAGCCCAGGTCGGGGCGGGTGTAGGTGGCGGTGAAGCGGGCGGCGGCGGCCTGCATCTGCTCCAGGCTCAGGCCGAACCTGCGGCCCCGCGCGGCCAGCTCTGCCCCGGCGCGCAGCAGGGCGGGCGTGCGGGGCGGCTGCACGGCGGGGGCGGGGAGAGCCTGGTCTAGCCGCGAGCGGAACACCGGGTCACTGAGGTACTGCGCGATGCCGCGCCCGCGCAGGAAGGGCAGGCTTCCCAGGTCGAGGTCGCGCGGACGCCATCCCAGCAGCGTGGTGTCGAGCGTCAGCACGATGGCCCCCGCGCCGCACGCCTCCGCCCGGCGCACGAAGGAACGTGTCACCTCGTCGTCGGTGCCCCAGTAGAGCTGGAACCAGCGGGGCGAGTCACCCATCGCCGCCGCGCAACTCTCCATCGGCACGGAGGCCTGCGAGGAGAAGATGAAGGGGACGTTTTCCGCCGCCGCCGCGCGGGCCACCGCGAGGTCGGCCTCCGGGTGCGCCGCCTCCAGCACGCCGATGGGGGCCAGGAGGAGGGGCGCGGCCAGGGTCTGCCCCAGCAGCTCCACGCCCAGGTCACGCTCGCGCGAACCGGACAGGCGGCGTGGCAGCAGCCGGACCCGCTCGAAGGCGGCCAGGTTGGCGCGCATGGTCCGCTCGGCCCCCGCCCCGCCCGCGATGTACGCGAAGTCTGCCGCCCCCAGTTTGGCCTGCGCCGCCGCCTGAAGCCGCTCCGGGGCCACAGGCACGGCGGGCCGCTCGCCGCCCAGGCCACGCACGTACACCCGCGTCTGCCGCGCCCGGCCCGGCCCGGTTCCGATGTTGGTCATGGGTCAGGATAGAACGCTGGGGGGCGGAAGGCAGAAGGCAGAAGGCCAGAGACAAAGGGCCTTCCGCCTTCTGCCATTTGCCATCTGCCTCTTCAGAGGCTGGCCGCCACCCGCGCGAACAGCGGGGGCACCGGGGGCGCTCCCCCGCCGTTCACCCAACCGAAGCGGCGGTCGCGCAACGCCGCACCCTCCCCTACCCCGAGGCCGTCCGGAAAGCGGGAGGTGAGGTCGAGAGGTCCCGTGACCTCCCGCGCCTGCGGCAGCACGCCCAGCGCCCGCTCCACCTCGCGCGCGTGGCCGAAATGCAGCAGGTGAACCTCGCCGCCGTCCTGCCAGGCAAAGCGGGCAGACAGGTGCCCCAGGGCCGCCAGCGAGCCGGGGGCCGCGACGTGGCGCACGCTCAGGCCGGGGCGGAGCCTCAGGGTCACTTCCAGCGCCTCGCCCAGCAGCCCGAAGGAACCGACGAAGGGGCGGGTGAGGTCGTAGCCCTGCACATTCTTCACGGTGCGCCCGCCCGCCCGCACCACGCGGCCCGACGGCGCGCGAAAGGTCACGCCCAGCACCTCCGCCCCGAAGAAGAAGGTCTGCCCGAAGCCGCCGCGCGCGACCAGCCCGCCCACCCCGCCCGGCAGTTCCACCCGCGGAAAGGGCGGATACAGCCCGGCGGGCAGCGCGGCGTGAACCTCCAGCAGCCCGGTATCGCCGCTGACGGTGACGGTCTGGTCGTGGGGGGAGAGGTCAAGGATGGGCATGGCTGGCCTCCGGCTGGTGCGCGGTGCGCGGGAAGCGGTGCGCGGGCGTCGTGGCCTTTGCGTGCTTTTTCCTGCGTCCTGCGTACTGCATCCCGCTTCCCATCCTCACTCCTCCTCCGGCAGCACCTTGCCGGGATTCAGCGCCCCTGCCGGGTCCAGCGCCCGCTTCACGTCCCAGAGTGCGCTGAGGGTCACCGGGTCCACCGCCTCGCGCATGAAGGGCCGTTTCATGGTGCCGATGCCGTGTTCGCCGCTGAGGACGCCGCCGTGCCGGATGGCGACGAGGGCGATGCGGTGGGCGAGGTCGTGGACGGCTTCCGGCGATTCGCGCCGGGGGTCGAAGAGGATGTTGGGGTGCAGGTTCCCGTCCCCGATGTGCCCGAACTGCACGACGTGAAAGCCGCTGGCGTCGCCCAGCGCGCGAATCTCGCGCACCACGTCGGGCAGCACGCTGCGCGGCACCACGATGTCCTCGTTCATGCGCTGCGGGCGGATGCGGCCCAGCGCCGGGCTGACGCTGCGGCGGGCCTGCCACAGCGCGGCGCTCTCGGCGTCACTGGCGGCGCGGCGCACCGTGCCCCCGGCGGCCAGGCAGGCGGCCTCCACCAGCGCACGTTCCTCCTCCACCGTGTCCAGATCGTCGCCGTCGGTGTCCACCAGCAGCACGGCCCCCGCCTCCCGTGGCAGGCCCAGGTGCAGGTAGTCCTCCACCGCGTTCGTGCAGGCCTGATCCATGAATTCCAGCTTGCCCGGCACGGCCCCGGCGGCAATCGCGGCGCTGACCGCCTCGGCGCAGGCCCCCACCTCCGCGAAACTCGCCATCAGGGTGCGGGTGAACCGGGGCGGCGGGGTCAGGCGCAGCGTGGCCTCGGTGATGAGGCCCAGGGTGCCCTCTGAACCGATCAGCAACCCGGCCAGGTCGTAGGCGTCGCGGCCCAGTTCATGCACCTCGCCCTCCGCGTCCACGAACTCCAGGCCCCGCACGTAGTCGCCGCTCACCCCGTACTTGAAGCACAGCGGCCCCCCCGCGTTCTCGCCCAGGTTCCCGCCGATGGTGCTGGTGCGGAAGCTGGCGGGGTCGGGCGGGTAGATCAGGCCGAACGGTCTGGCCTTGTCCGTCACCGCCAGCGTCACCACGCCCGCCTGTGCCCGCGCCTCCCGCCGCTCCGGGAAGATGTCCAGCCGGGTCATGCGGGTAAAGGAGATGACGAGTCCGGGTAGGGCCGGAGCCGCGCCGCCACTCAGCCCACTCGCCGCCCCGCGCCCCACGACAGGCACGCCCGCCGCCCGCGCCGCCCGCACCGCCGTCACCACGTCCGCCGTACTTTCCGGCAGCACTACAGCCAGCGGCGTCGCCCCGAACTGAATCGCGTCGTAGCGGTAATTCAGCCGCTCGGAGAGGTTGGAGAGAACCTTCTGCGGGCCGAGCAGGCGGGTGAGTTCAGCAGCGAGGGCATTGTCGGGCTTCCCGTTCGAGCGGGGCTTGGGGGCGGGGGAACCAGGGGAAAGGGCGGTTTTGCGGGGGGTCATGGGTGGACCTCGGGGGCGCAGTACGCGGTGCGCGGTGCACGGGAAAAGACCAACCGCGCACTGCGTCCCGCGTCCCGCCTCCCTCCCCTCACAGCTCCCCCCGATAAGCCAGGTCCAGCACTTCCACCGTATGCAGCACCGGCACCCGGCTCCCCTGCCGCCGGACGTGGCTCTGAATCTGGGTGTGGCAGCCGATATTGCCGCTGGCGATCAGGTCCGGCGTGGTGGACAGGATATTTCTGGCCTTGCGCACGCCAAGCTCGTTCGCCAGTTCGGGCTGTTCCAGGTTGTAGGTGCCCGCCGAGCCGCAGCACAGGTCGCCCTCGGGCACCTCCAGCACCGTCACGCCGGGAATCGCGCGCAGAAGTTCACGGGGCGCGGCGCGAACGCCCTGCGCGTGGGCGAGGTGACAGGCGTCGTGGTAGGCGATGGTGAGGGGACGGGCGGTGGGCAGGCAGGGTTCGAGTTCACCTTCCCGCAGCAGCCCCGCCAGGAACTCGCTGATGTCCTGCACCTTCGCGGCGAAGGCCCGCGCCTGGGCCTCGTCGGGGAGGCCGTGCAGCACCACCGGGTACTCCTTGAGGCCCGCGCCACAACCCGCCGCATTGCTGAGAATGGCGTCGTAGTCGTCGGGATTGAAGGCGGCGAGGTTCTGACGGACCAGCCGCAGGGCCTCCTCACGCGCGCCGGTATGCAGCGCGGCGGCCCCGCAACAGCCCTGCCCCTCCGGAATCACCACCTCGATGCCGTTGCGGGCCAGCACGCGCAGGGTCGCGGCGTTGAAGTTGGGCGTCAGGGCCTGCTGCGCGCAGCCGGCGAGGAAGGCCACCCGGCCCCGCCGTTTGCCGCGTGCGGGCGTGACTTCCGGGTTGGGCTGCATCGCCGGGACATGCTCGGGCAGCAGGTCCAGGGGCGCACGCAGCGCAGCGGGCAGCAGGGGCGCGAGGGGCTTGGCATACTGCCCCGCCCGCGCGGCCAGACTGAACACCCTCGGCGCGGGGAGAATCTTCAGGATGGCGGCGCGCCCCGCCCGGGCCAGCGGCGAACGCTCGCGCTGGGGTTCGCTCCAGCCCCGGAAACTGGTGATCAGTTCGCCGTAGGGCACCCCGCTGGGGCAGGCCGTCACGCACGCCTGACACCCCAGGCAGCGGTCGAGGTGCGGGGCGGCGTCCGCCAGGGGCAGCGCGCCCTCCAGCACCTCCTTCATCAGCACGATGCGGCCGCGGGGGCTGTCCATCTCGTCGCCCAGGACAGCGTAGGTGGGGCAGGCGGGCAGGCAGAAGCCGCAATGCACGCAGGCGTCCACCGCGTGCGCCATCACCTCGCCCTGCGGCCCGATGTCCTGCACGGGTATGTCGTTGTTCAAGGGCTGGCCCTCACGGTGGACAGGATAGGGCAGCGGGGCGGGGAGAAAAGGAAAGATATATGCAGAGGGCAAGCTTCGCTTGCCACCCCCCTCCCAACCTCCCCCGCAAGGGGGGAGGAGCTAAAAATGACGTCCCACACGCACTCTTCTTCCGACTTACATCAGCCCTGAGCTTCAGCCCCCGCTGCTCAAAGCTGACCGCTGAAAGCTCCCTCCCTCACCCCCGCCGCACCTGCGCCAGAATCCCCGCCGCGATTTCCTCCACGCTGGCGCTGGTGGTGTCGCGCACCGGGATGCCCACGCGCTGAAAGAGGCGCTCGGCGCGGCGAACCTCGTGTTCGCACTGCTCTAAGCTGGCGTAGCGGCTGTTCGGCTTGCGCTGGGTGCGGATGGCGTGCAGGCGGCGGGGGTCGATGGTCAGGCCGTGCAGCTTGGCGCGCCAGGGTTCGAGGGGAATGGGCAGCGACTCGCGCTCGAAGTCGTCTTCCGCCAGGGGGTAATTGCTGGCGCGGATGCCGTGCTGGAGGGCCAGAAACAGGCTGGTGGGCGTCTTGCCCGCGCGGCTGACCCCCACCAGGATCACGTCGGCCAGACCGTACTGGCGGTCACCCAGGCCGTCGTCGGTGGCGAGGGCGAAATCCAGCGCGTCCATGCGGGCCAGGTAGCTGGTCTGGTCGTGCATGTCGTGGTGGCGGCCCACGCTGCGGGCGGCCTTTTCCCCGAACTCCTGTTCCAGGGCACTGAGGCCGGGGCCGAGCAGGTCGAACATCTGGGCGGGCGCGGCTTCCAGTTCGCGCAGCACGGCCGCGTCGGTGATGGTGGTGAAGATCAGGGGGCGTTCGCCACGGGAGGCCAGCGCCGCGACCTCGCGGGCCACCCCCTGCGCGGCGGCCACGCTGGCGACAAAGGGCCGCTGAAGGTACTTGAGGGGCTGGTTCGGAAAGTGGGCCAGCAGCGCGCGGGCGGTGTTCTCGGCCGTCAGGCCGGTGTGGTCGCTGACAATCAGGACGGTGCGGGCAGGCGGCGTCATGCCCGCAGCCTGACACGGCGGGGTGGGGGGCTGTCCAGACGGATAAAGGTTGTCCCCAGACAGGTGGCAGACGGCGCGGGATCTCCGGGGTAAGCTGTGGGAGCCTAAGCACACCAATTCCCGCCGTTTCCACACGGGAAAAGCCCATCAGAACGGAGTAGACGCATGGACATGATTCGCTGGTTCCAGACACTAAGGATGACGGACGTGGAGGTCGTGGGCGGCAAGAACGCCTCCATCGGCGAGATGATTCAGGGGCTGGCGGGGGCCGGGGTGCGGGTGCCCGGCGGCTTTGCCACGACGGCGGATGCCTTCCGCGCCTTCCTGACCCACAACAGCATCGAGGAGAAGATCAACGCCCGGCTCTCCTCACTCGACGTGAACGACGTGGTGGCCCTGGCCGCCGCCGGTAAGGAAATTCGCGGCTGGGTCGAGGAAGGCGAACTGCCCGCGGGGCTGGAAGGGGCCATCCGCGACACCTACGCCCAGATGACGCAGGAAGCCGGGGGCACCGAGCCGGACGTGGCCGTGCGGTCGAGCGCCACCGCCGAGGACCTGCCGGAAGCGAGTTTCGCCGGGCAGCAGGAAACCTTCCTGAACGTGCGCGGCATCGACTCGGTGCTGCATCACGTCCGGCTGGTGTTCGCCTCTCTCTACAATGACCGGGCCATCTCCTACCGCGTCCACCACGGCTTCGCGCACGCGGAGGTCGCGCTGTCGGCGGGCGTGCAGCGCATGGTCCGCACCGACCTGGGCGTGAGCGGCGTGGCCTTTACCCTCGACACCGAGAGCGGCTACCGGGACGCGGTGCTGGTGACAGCAGCCTACGGCCTGGGCGAGCTGGTGGTGCAGGGCGCGGTGAACCCCGACGAGTTCTTCGTGTACAAGCCCGCGCTGAAGGCCGGGAAACGCGCGGTGCTGCGCCGCACTCTGGGCAGCAAGGCCCGCAAGATGATCTACGCCGAGGGCGGGGGCGTGGAGAGTGTGGATGTGCCGCAGGCCGAGCAACGGCGCTTCTGCCTCTCGGACGAGGACCTGACCGAACTCGCCCGGCAGTGCGTGACCATCGAGGAGCACTATGGCCGCCCGATGGACATCGAGTGGGGCAAGGACGGGCGCGACGGCCTGATCTACATCCTCCAGGCGCGGCCCGAGACGGTGCAGAGCCGTGCCGGGCGCACGCTGGAGCGCTTCGAGCTGTCGGGCAGCGGCGAGGTGCTGGTCGAGGGCCGCGCGGTGGGCAACCGCATCGGCGCGGGTGTGGTGCGGGTGGTCCGCGAAGTGAGCGAGATGGATCAGGTGCAGGAGGGCGACGTGCTGGTGGCCGACATGACCGACCCCGACTGGGAACCGGTGATGAAGCGGGCCAGCGCCATCGTGACCAACCGCGGCGGGCGCACCTGCCACGCGGCCATCATCGCGCGTGAGCTGGGGATTCCAGCGGTGGTGGGCACCGGCAATGCCACCCGCGAGCTGAAAAGCGGTCAGGCCGTGACCGTGAGCTGCGCCGAGGGCGACACCGGCTATGTGTACGCGGGGGAACTGCCCTTCCGCGTGGACCGGGTCGAACTCGACGCCATGCCCGCCGTCCCGATGAAGATCATGATGAATGTGGCCTCGCCCGACCGCGCCTTTTCCTTCGCGGCGCTGCCCAACGAGGGCGTGGGGCTGGCGCGTGTGGAGTTCGTCATCTCGAACGTGATCGGCATTCACCCCCGCGCGCTGCTGGACTACCCGAACGTGCCGGAGGACGTGAAGGCGCAGATCGAGGAGCGGACCGCCGGGTACGCCTCGCCGCGTGACTTCTTCCGCGACAAGCTGGCCGAGGGCGTGGCAAGCATTGCGGCCGCCTTCGCGCCCAAGCCCGTGATCGTGCGCCTCAGCGACTTCAAGAGCAACGAGTACGCCCACCTGATCGGCGGCCCCGGCTACGAGCCGCAGGAAGAGAACCCCATGATCGGGTTCCGGGGGGCCTCCCGCTACCGCTCCGCCGACTTTGCCGAGGCCTTCGCGCTGGAGTGCGAGGCCATCCGCCTGGTGCGTGACGAGATGGGCCTCACCAACGTGCAGGTGATGATTCCCTTCGTCCGCACGGTGGGCGAGGCGCAGACGATCATCGGGATTCTGGAAAGGAACGGCCTGACGCGCGGCGAGAACGAGCTGAAGGTGATCATGATGTGCGAGGTGCCCTCCAACGCCATCCTGGCCGACCAGTTCCTCGAACATTTCGACGGCTTCTCCATCGGCTCCAACGACCTGACGCAGCTCACGCTGGCGCTCGACCGCGACTCGGGGCTGGTGGCCGACATGTTCGACGAGCAGAACGAGGCCGTGCTCGCGCTGATGGCCCAGGCCATCGCCGCCGCCAAGCGCCAGGGCAAGTACGTGGGCATCTGCGGGCAGGGACCCTCGGACCACCCCGCCCTCGCCCAGTGGCTGATGGATCAGGGCATCGACTCGGTGAGCCTCAACCCCGACAGCGTGCTGAGCACCTGGCTGCACCTGGCGGGCGAAGGGACCGGGGAGCGCGAGACGGCACGGGCGTAACCCCCTAGAAACAGCACAGAAACAGGGACGGTCCCGGCTGGGGATCGTCCCTGTTTCTGTGCTGGCCGCTGGAAGCTGACTGCTGGCCGCTCTACCTCACTTCAGGCTCTCGGCCGTCACCGTCTGCACCTTGGCGACCTGCGGCTGAAGCACGTCGTCGAAGCGCATGATCAGCACGCGGGAGCGCTGGCGCTCGCCATTCCCGGAAAAGGCGATGGCCCCGGTGATGGTCGTGCAGCGCGCCTTGTCCGCGTTGAAGCAGGCCGGGAGGTTGACCTTGCGGACGGCGGCGCTGACCTGGGCACGGGTGGGCACACCACGGGCGCTGGTCGCCGCCGCCCGGACCGCGGCCAGGAGGGTGTTGGTCGCGTCGTAGGCGTACACGGCGACGCCGCTGGGCTTGCTCTTGTAGGCCGCCTGGTACTTCTCGGTAAAGTCCAGGGCGTTGGAAAAGGAACTCACCGGCCCGAAGACCGTGCTGTACACCACGCCCGCCCCCGCGATGCCGACGCGCTGGAGGAAACTCGGGGAGTCCAGGCCGTCTCCACCCATGAAGATCGCGGTGATGCCCGCCGCCCGCAGCGCCTTGAGCAGTTGTGAGCCGGTGTCGTCGGTGCCGCCGAAATACACCACGTCGGCCCCACTGCCCTTGACCTTCTTCACGACGTCGGCAATCTGGGTCGCGTTGGAGGCCCCGGCATAGGCCGCCACGTTCACCTTCTGCTTCTTGAGGTTGCTGAGCAGCACGCGGGTCAGGCCGTTGCCGTAAGCGGTGTTGTCGGAAATCACGAACACCGAGCGCGCCTTCAGTTCATCCGCGATGTAGTTTGCGGCGGCGACCCCCTGGGCGGCGTCCGGGGCCACGACCCGGCTGAAGTGCGCCCAGTCGTTTTGCGTGAGCTGGTCGTTGGTGCTGGCGGGCGAGATGGTGGCGAGGCCAGCGGGGCCGAACGCCTGCGCCAGCACGTTCGACACGCTGGAATTCAGCGCCCCGACCACACCCACGATGCCCTTATCCGCCACGATCGTCTTGGCGACCTGCCCGCCCAGGACGGCGGAGGCCTGATCGTCATACGGCGTCAGCACCAGGTCGTAGCCGAGGGCCTTGAAGGCCGCGGCCTGCTCCTGTACCGCCAGCTCCGCGCCGCGTTTGACCTCGCTGCCAATCGGCGTCAGGCTGCCGCTGAGAGGACTGACGGTGGCGATCTTGATGGTCGCGGCGTTCGCTGTTCCCGCCAGCAGCAGCGCGGAGAGGACAGCCTGCTTCAACCTCTTACCCCTTGGGCTTTGCATGACTCACAGTACGAGGGCCGGATAACAGCGCTCTTACAGGGAGTGCGCGCGCCTCTCGCCATGACGGAAAGGGCCGCAACAGAAAGGGGCAGGGGGAAAGCCGCAGCCTCCCCCCTGCCTGCCCCCGCTGGGGCGCTGTTCAGGCCGGAACGCGGGGATCGGGGCGGTTCCAGTGGCGGTGCTGGGCCACGGCCTCGATAAAGGCCAGGGCCAGCGCGTCCGGCGCGGTGTCCGGACCCTGCGCGGTCACCACACCGGCCTGACTCTGGAGGCCTCCCGCATCCAGTGCCACCCCGATGAGGGCCGCGGCTCGCAGCAGCTCCACGCCCTCACCCTGCGCGCCGATAGCCTTGCCGTGCTTGTAGCTCTCGGTGACGAAGTGCAGCGCGTCACCGTTCCGCAGCAGGGCCGCCGCACTCTGGGCACCGCCGGGCACGAAGACGGCGTCGTACAGGACCGAGGCGGTGGTCAGGAAGCCCTTGTCCGCCTTCACCTCGCCGCCCACGCCCTGGAGGGTGCCGGGGAACTTCGAGATCACCTCGGCGGTCGCGCCCGCCTCCTGCAAGGCCTGCCGGATGGCGTTCAGGCTGGCGACGTCCACGCCATTTTCGGCCAGCAGAGCAATCTTGCGGGTCCGGATGCCGTCCGTGCGTTTGCGCGCCTCGACGCCCACCTCGGGGGCAAGTTGCTGGACGGGCTGGCTCAGGTCGGCGGCGGGCGGCTCGACGCCGATGCCCTCTGCCACGCGCACCGCCAGGTCATGGTTGATGCGGCTGAAGAACTCGTGGACCATCCGCTCGCGCACCGCCATGACCTTGCACTTGCCCAGCTCGAAGCGGGCGGCGTCCACCAGATGCTCCTGCTCGGTCGGGGTGAGCGACTGCCAGAACATGGTGGCCTGGCTGAAGTGGTCCCCGAAACTGGGGCTGCGCTGGCGAATCTTGTGGCCCTCCACGCGCTCCATGTGGTGGACGTAGCCGCCCTCGGCCTCCGGCGCGGGAGCGGGAAAGCCGCCGCCCAGCGAGTTGGGAAAGTACGACGCGCGGCCGCGGTGAATCTCCTGCTGCCCGTAACCCTCGCGCTGGTTGTTGTGGACCGGCACGACGGGACGGTTGATGGGCAGCTGGGCAAAATTGGGGCCGCCCAGGCGAATCAGTTGCGTGTCCAGGTACGAGAACAGCCGCCCCTGGAGAAGGGGATCGTTGGTGAAGTCGATGCCCGGCACCACGTGGCCGGGGTGAAAGGCCACCTGCTCGGTCTCCGCGAAGAAGTTGTCGGGGTTGCGGTTCAGGGTCAGCTTGCCCACGATGCGCACCGGCACCAGCTCCTCGGGAATGAGCTTGGTGGCGTCGAGCAGGTCGAAGTCGAACCGCTGTTCGTCTTCCTCCTCCACGATCTGCACGCCCAGCTCGAACTCGGGGAAGTTGCCCTGCTCGATGGCCTCCCACAGGTCGCGGCGGTTGAAGTCCGGATCCTTTCCGGCGATCTTCTGCGCCTCGTCCCAGACCAGGGAGGCGGTGCCCAGCACGGGCCGCCAGTGGAACTTCACGAAGCGTGCCTTGCCCGCCTCGTTGATGAAGCGGAAGGTGTGGACGCCGAAGCCCTCCATCATGCGGTAGCTGCGGGGAATGGCGCGGTCGGACAGCACCCACATGATGACGTGCGCGCTTTCCGGCATCAGCGAGATGAAATCCCAGAAGGTGTCGTGCGCCGCCGACGCCTGCGGCATCTGGTCGGGCTGCTCGGGCTTGACGGCGTGGACGAGGTCGGGGAACTTGATCGCGTCCTGGATGAAGAAGACCGGCATGTTGTTGCCCACCAGGTCCCAGTTGCCCTCCTCGGTGTAGAACTTCACCGCGAAGCCGCGCACGTCGCGCACGGTGTCCGCCGAGCCGCGAAAGCCCACCACGGTGGAAAAGCGCACGAAGACGGGCGTCCTGACCGAAGGGTCCTGAAAGACCTTCGCCCTGGTCAGTTCGGTGAGCGGCTCGTACACCTGGAAGTAGCCGTGCGCGCCCGAGCCGCGGGCGTGGACCACGCGCTCGGGGATGCGCTCGTGGTCGAAGTGCATCATCTTCTCGCGCAGGTGGAAGTCTTCAAGCAGCGTCGGCCCGCGCGCGCCCGCCTTCAGCGAGTTATCGGTGTCGCTGACGCGCAAGCCCTGGTTGGTGGTGAGGTACTGGCCGGTGCTGTCCCTGCGCTGCGGCTCAAGCTGCGCCTGCTTGCTGCTGCCCTGCACCTCGCGGGGCTGCACTTCGGGAGACGGCACGTCCTGGGACTGCGGGGCGGCATCGGGAGCTGTGCTCCGGGGGTCGGACTGGCTCATGGGGCACCTTTCGGTAACTCGGGGAGAAACGGCAACGGGGCAGCATGGAACGGCTGGCAGCGGCGCAAGCGCTGACCTGCCAGCAGCCCGCTCAGGCTACCGACCCCTGCCGCCGGGGTGTGGGGAGCAGCCTCAACCTCTGTTGAGATTTTCTTCAGCCGGGTGGCTTCAGCGGGGGCGCGGTTCCTCCCACGCCGCCCCGAACAGGGTCGGTTGCGGCGGAACTGGGGCCGTCAGACCGGCGGCCGTCAGTCCGACCAGCCGCACCCCGCGCCCCGCGAGCAGTTCCGGGGTGACCAGGCGGGCGGCCACCCGTGCGAGCACCTCCGCCGCCTGCACCGGCTGGGGCAACGTGACGCGGCGGGTCAGCAGCGTGCGGTCGTGAAAGCGGAGTTTCAGAATCACTACCCGCCCGGCGCGATCGGCCCGGTGCAGCCGCCGCTCGACGGTGGCCGCGAGGTGCGGCAACGCGGCCCGCACCTGCTGCGCCGTGCGGAGGTCCTCGCCGTAGGTTTCCTCCGCCCCGATGCTGAGGGGCGCGCGGTCAGGCTGCACGGGCCGGTCGTCCTGCCCGTGGGCGATGCGCGAAAAATGCTCGCCCATTCGCCCGAACAGCCGGGTCAGTTCCCCCGGCGGGGCGGCGCGCAGGTCGGCCCCGGTGTGAATCCCGTGCGCGGCGAGCTTGCGCGCGGTCGCGGGGCCGATGCCGTGAAAGTCGGCGGTGGGCAGCGCGGCCAGCAGCGCGTCGGCCTCGGCGGGCAGCAGCACCGTCAGGCCGTCGGGCTTGTTCAGGCCGCTCGCCAGCTTGGCGAGGAACTTGTTCACGCTCACGCCCGCCGTGGCGGTCAGCCCCGTCCGGGCGCGAATGGCGGCGCGGATGCCCGCGGCGATGCGGGTAGCACTCGGCCCGCCGGTCAGGGGGTCGGTCACGTCCAGATACGCCTCGTCCAGCGCGAGCGGCTCGACCAGCGGCGTGTAGCGCGCGAAAATCTCGCGGACCTGCGCACTGACCTCGCGGTACGCCTCGAAGCGCGGCTCGACCACCCGCAGGTCCGGACAGCGTTCCAGTGCCCGGTACAGCGGCATGGCGCTCCGCACACCGTGGGGCCGCGCCTCGTAGCTGGCGGTCAGGACCACGCTGCGCTTGCCGCCCCAGGCCACCGCGACGGGGTGGCCGCGCAGCCGGGGGTCATCCCGCTGTTCGACCGACGCATAAAAGGCGTCCATGTCCACGTGGATGATCTTGCGCGGCACTGTGCCCCTTCCGTCTGGCCCCACCCCACTCCCCTCCCCTGGCCGCCCCGCCGTCAGTCGAGTTGCAGGTAGATCGCCTTGAGGTACTCGGCCTCGGGGAAGCTGGCGTGGTGGTCGGGGGCGTGGCGGCTGGTCCGCAGCTCGCGCCACTTGCGGCCGCTGCGCCGGGCCGCGCCCCGCACCGCCTCGAAGAACTCCTCGGCGCTGACGTGGGCGCTGCACGAGGCGCTCACCAGCACGCCTCCCGGCGCGAGGCGGCGCAGGCCGTCGGCCGCCAACTTCCCGTAGGCGCGGATGGCCCCCGCCCGCTCGGCCTCCCGCCGCGCCAGCGAGGGCGGGTCGAGGATGATCAGGTCGAACTCGCGCCCCGTCTGCGCCAGCCACTCGAACACGTCGGCCTGCACCGTCTCATGGCGCGCGGTGAGGCCGGGATTCAGCGCGAAGTTGCGCCCCGCACTGGCGAGGGCGTGCGCGCTGATGTCCAGGCTGACCACCTCCCGCGCCCCGCCCCGCGCGGCATACAGCGAGAAGCCCCCGGAAAAGGAAAAGGCGTTCAGCACCCGCCGCCCCCGCGCGAGTGCCTCCACCCGGCGGCGGTTCTCGCGCTGATCCAGAAAAAAGCCCGTCTTCTGCCCGCGCACCACGTCCGCCTCGAAGTGGAGGCCGGATTCGCGGAAGACCACCGGGCCGCCCGGCTCCTCGCCCACCAGGGTCTGGCCGTCGTGCAGGCCCGCCTCCTGCGCCAGCGCCGCGACATTGCGGCTGAGGCGCAGCACCACCCGGAAGCCCGGAAACCGTTCGGCCAGCAGCTCCAGCAGCAGCGGCAGGTGCGGGAACCAGGCCGCCGTGTACAGCTTGAGAACCAGCGTGTCGGCGTAGCGGTCGAGCACCGCGCCGGGGAACCCGTCCGACTCGCCGTTCAGCAGTCGGTAGCCGTCGGTCTCCCCCGCGTGCGCGGCGGGACCGAACAGGGGGGCACGCCGCAGCAGGGCCGCGTCCAGGCGGTGCGCCCACCACGCCCGGTCCACCGTGATCGGCGTCCCCACGTGCAGCACCCGCAGCCGCAGCGGCGAGTGCGGGTCGTACAGGCCTATCGCCAGAAAGCGGTCACGGCGGTCGTACACCACCGCCAGTTCCCCGGCCTCGCCCTCCCGGTTCTGCCCGCGCACGCTGCTCTCGTACAGCCAGGGGTGCCCCGCGCGCAGGTGCGCCTCGGCGGGGGCCGTCACACGCAGGCGCAGGCGGGGGCGGGCAGGGGAAGTGGGGGGAAGATCGGCCATCGGGAGGAGGGTAGCGCAGGTGTCCGGCGGGGACTGTGCCGCACATGCGGCAACGTTGCCGGGGAACAACCCCTACTGTGGGCAGGATGACCAGACTTACCCTGCCCCTCCTGAGTGCCGCGCTGCTGCTGGCTGCCTGCGGGGGCGACCCCCGACCGACCGCCGACACCACGCCGCCCACGGTGACCCTGACGGGCACCCCGCCCACCACACCCGGCGACTTCACGTTGACCGCCAACGCTACCGATACCGTCGGCGTCACCAAGGTCGAGTTCTACCGGGGCAGCACGCTGATCGGAACCGATACGGCCGCTCCCTACACGGCCTCCGTCGAGGTGGATCAGCGCGACAACGGCGTCGTGAGCTTCACTGCCCGGGCCTACGATGCTGCGGGCAACGTCGGTCAGGGCGGCCTGAACACCCGCATCAACATCAACACGTTGTATCAGGGCGACTGGGTGTGGGTGGCGGTCGATTACGCCGGGAATCTGGTGGCTTCGGGCCTGACGACCCTCTTCGACCAGAGCAGCACCAATACCGGCACCCTGGCCCTGGGCGTATATGGGAAGGACGTGACGCCCGGCGACCCCAGGAGTGACGTGGTGCTGGACGGCCTGACCCTTATGGGACCGGTCACGGCGGCCAACCAGTTGCAGGTGCGTTTCATCCGCGATCTGGAGAATGAAGACATCTTCCTGCTGGCCGACGATGATGACAACGCCCTCAGCACCCAGCAGGGCAAGCCTTTCTTCTTTGACGACGACGCCGAGCTGCGCTCCACCGCTACGGCGAGCACGGCGGTCGCGTTTGGCATGGGACAGATCAGCACCACGCCGTCACTCGGCGGCCTGGCCACTCCGGCGGGCGACCTCTCGGCCCAGAGCACCACCCAGCTTCAGGTGGCAAAGCTCACCCAGCAGGCGACGGCTCTCGCCGCGTCTGCCAAGACCCTCAACAATGCCGATCCTGTCCGCTCTCTCCAGCAACTGTTGCCCGTCTTCGGGAAGGTCGCCGCCCAACGCTGACCATGAACAGGACGGGAGAGAGGCGCGTGCTCAACGCCTCTCTCCCGTCTTCCTCCACTCTCAGTCCGCCGCCTGCTCGCCCTGCCCTTCTTCCGGGTAGACCTCGATCACGCCCGCCGCGCCCATGCCGCCGCCGATGCACATGGTGATCAGCGCCTTGCCGCCGCCGCGACGGCGCAGCTCGTAGATGGCGGTGGTGGTGAGCTTCGCGCCCGAGCAGCCGAGGGGGTGCCCCAGCGCAATCGCGCCGCCGTTCACGTTCAGCTTCTCCTCGGGGAGGCCGAGTTCACGGATGACGGCGAGGCTCTGGGCGGCAAAGGCCTCGTTCAGCTCGATCAGGTCGATGTCGTCCAGCGTCAGGCCGGTCTGCGCCAGTACTTTGGGGATGGCCTTCACCGGGCCAATCCCCATCAGCTCCGGCTCGACGCCCGCCACCGCGAAGCCCAGGAACTTCGCCAGCGGCTTCACGCCCAGTTCCTGCGCCTTCTCGCCGCTCATCACCAGCACGGCGGCAGCACCGTCGGAAAAGGGGCTGGAGTTGGCCGCGCTGACCGAGCCGGTGGCCTTGAAGGCGGGGCGGACCTTCGCCATGTCTTCCAGGTTGGCGTCCCGGCGAATCAGCTCGTCCTTGTCGAAGTTGACGGTCGTGCTGGTCAGCTTGGTGCCCTTGAGCTTGTCCACCTGCACGGGCACAGGCACGATTTCCTCGTCGAAGCGGCCCGCGTCCTGTGCCGCCGCCGCCTTCTGGTGACTGCGGAGGGCGAACTGGTCCTGGTCCTCGCGGCTCACGCCGTACTTGGCGGCCACGTTCTCGGCGGTCAGGCCCATGCCGATGTACGCGCCGGGGCGGTCGTCCACCAGGTCAGGGTTGGGGCTGGGGTTGTGGCCGGTCATGGGCACCATGCTCATGCTCTCCACGCCGCCCGCCAGCATCACGTCGGCCTGGCCGGTCTGGATGGCCGCCGCCGCCATGGCGATGGTCTGGAGGCCGCTGGAGCAGAAGCGATTGACCGTCACGCCGCCCACGGTGTCGGGCATCCCGGCCCGCAGCGCGGCCATGCGGGCCACGTTCAGGCCCTGCTCGGCCTCGGGGATGGCGCAGCCCAGGTACACGTCCTCGACGATGCTGGGGTCCACGCCCGCACGCTTGACAGCCTCGTCGAGCACGAGGGCGGCCAGGTCGTCGGGGCGGGTGTTGGCGAGGGTGCCTTTGACGCCGCGGCCCACGGGGGTGCGAACGGCGGAAACGATAACAGCGTCACGCATGTGGTTCTCCTTGTTTCAGACCGGGCAGAACCCGGTGGATAAACTTTTCCAGCGCCGCGTCGTACTGCTGGGGGTCAATGTTCCAGCAGCGGATGTGCTTGGCCCCCTCAACGCGGTGGTACTCCACGAGGTCCGGGCGGGCGGCGGCGAGGGCGTCCGACTGCCCCACCGGAATGGTACGGTCACGGGTGCCATGCCACAGGAGGATGGGCACCTTGAAGCCTGGGGCGGCGGCGAGCTGGTCCACGGCATCGAAATCCTGCCCGCTGCGCCGGGTGACGAGGGCCTGCACCGCCCGCCCGAGGTGCCGCGCCAGGAAGGCCGGGAGGCCGTACCGTTGCCCATTCGAACGAATCACGTCCCGCCAGTCCAACGCCGGACAGTCGAGCATGACGCCCGTGACAGGCAGGGGCAGCGGCTCGTACCTGGGCCGCAGCACGCTCATGGCGATGTTGCCGCCCATGGAAAAGCCGTACAGCACCGCCCGCCGGTATCCAGCCTCCCGCGCCCAGTGCAGGGCCGCCACCACGTCTCCCGCCTCCTCGTCGCCCAGCGTGTGGAAGCCGCTCTCCGAACGGGGCGCGCCGTAGGCATTGCGGAAGGTCACGAAGAGCGACCCCGCCCCGGTGCGCCGCAGGGCCGGAAGCATCCGCAGCGCCTGCGACCGCTGCCCCCCGTGCCCGTGAATCACGATAACCACGGCGTCCCGCTCGCCCGAGGTGGGCGGAATGTGCCACGCGGGCATGTCGCCCAGCGGCGTGTGAACCGCCGTGTCCTCGTAGGCCACGCCCAGTTGGGCCGGGGTGCCGTTGTAGACGAAGGTGGACACCCAGGCCACGGAACCGTTCGGCAGCACTCCCCGTTCCTCCAGCACGGGCCGCTGCACCAGCGTGCCCGCCAGGCGGTGCGGCCCCAGCAGCGCATGGCCCCGGTTGGGCCGCAGGGGGACGACCCCCACCACGCCGCGCGAGAGCGTCTCCGGCGAGGCGGGCAGCCACACCGTGTTGCCCCGCCGCCCCACCGGCATGAACACACCCTTCACCCAGCGCGTCTTGGACCGCAGGGTGATGTCCGCGCCCACCAGCGCCCCGGTCACCAGCAGCACGGCGTAGGCCAGGGCGGCCCAGGCCAGGGTGCGGCGCTTGGGCAGGTAACGAAGGCGTTCGAGGAAGCCGGGGCGTTCGGTCATGACTCAGTTTCGCAGGGGCTTGCCCGTCTTCAGCATGTGCGCAATCCGGTCCTGCGTGCCCTTCTTGCCCAGTAGCGTCAGGAAGGCCTCGCGTTCGAGGTCCAGGAGATGCTGCTCGGACACCTTGGCGGTGCGGTTGTTGCCGGTGCCGCCGCTGAGGACGCGGGCGAGCTGCATCCCCACCTCGGCGTCGTACTTGGTCGCGTAGCCGCCTTCCGTCATGCCGTAGAGGGCCAGCTTGACGGCGGCCACCGCGGCCTCGCCCATCACCGGGATGTCCTGGCGGGGGGTGGGCTGGATGTAGCCGGGGGCCAGGGCCAGCACCATGCGCTTGGCTTCCTCAAGCTGGTGGCCCCGGTTCATCACGACAGTGTCGTGGTCGCGCAGGAAGCCCAGCTTGCGCGCTTCGAGGGCGCTGGTGGACACCTTGGCCGTGCCGATAAGTTCAAAGGCGCGCTGCACGGCGGGCAGCAGGGGCTGGCCGGGCTGGAGCTGGTCGGTGAAGCGCAGCAGCATTTCCTTGGTGCCGCCGCCGCCGGGAATCAGGCCCACGCCCACTTCCACCAGGCCCATGTACGTCTCGGCACTGGCGACGATGTGGTCGGCGTGGATGCTGAACTCGCAGCCGCCGCCCAGCGCGAGGCCGAAGGGAGCCGCAACGGTGGGGTGCGGCGAGAAGCGCATGGAGGTCGTGACCTGCTGGAACTGCTTGACCATGTCGTCCAGCTCATCCCACTCCTCGGCCTGCGCCTGCGAGAGGATGAGGGGCAGGTTCGCGCCCGCGCTGAAGTTCTCGCCCTGGTTGCCCAGCACGAACCCCGCGTAGCCCATCTCCCCCACCAGCTTATGCGCGTCCTGCACGGCACGGAGCTGGTCTTCGCCCAGGGCGTTCATCTTGGCGTGCCACTCGACCAGCAGCACGCCGTCGCCCATATCCACGATGCTCGCGCCGGGGCGCTTCTTGACCACCTTCGTGGCGTCCTTCTTGAGGTCCGTCAGGATAAGGTAGGGGGCCTGGTACGGCGTCGGCTCGCCCGCCGGGGTGACAGTTTCGCCCTCCTGGTAGAAGCGGTCGCGGCCCGTCTCCTTCATCTTCTGGAGGAGGGGCGGGAGGGTACGGCCCTCACCTTCCAGGTTGGCGATGACGTTCTGGACGCCCAGGGTGTCCATCGTCTCGAAGGGGCCTTCCTCCCAGCCGAAGCCCCACTTCAGCGCGTTGTCGATGTCCTGAAGGCGGTTCGACACGTTCCCGGCCATCTTGGCGGCATACCAGAAGCCGTCGTTCATCACGCCGCGCAGGAAGTCGCCTTCCTTGCCTTCCGCGTTGTAGAGGGCCTTCACGCGCTGGGCGAGGGGCAGGTTCTTGACACTCTCGACCAGGGGTACCTTGACCTTACCCCGGTCCTCGTACTCCAGCGAGTCGAGGTTCAGCGACAGAATCTTGGTCTTGCCCTTCTCGTCCTTCGTCTTCTTGTAGAAGCCGCTGCCGGTCTTGTCGCCCAGGAACTTCTTCTCCTCGACGAGCTTCTTGAAGGTGTCCGTCAGGCTGAAGTCCTCGTCCTCCGGCGTGGCCTTTCCGAGGTCGTTCGCCACGTGGTAGATGATGTCCAGGCCCGAGAGGTCGGCGGTGCGGAAGGTGGCACTCTTGGCGCGGCCCAGCGCGGGGCCGGTGAGCTGGTCCACCTCGTCGGGGGTCAGGCCTGCTTCCTGCATGTGCTGCATCGCGCGGACGATGCCGTAGACGCCGATACGGTTGGCGACGAAGCCGGGCACGTCGTTGGCGATGACGATGCCCTTGCCCAGCACGTGTTCCCCGAACTCCACGAAGGTCTTCAGCACCTCGGGGTCGGTCTTGGGGGTGGGGATGACCTCAAGCAGGTGCAGGTAGCGCGGCGGGTTGAAGAAGTGCGCGCCCACGAAGCGGCGCTGGAAGTCCTCGCTGCGCCCCTCAATCTGGAGGTGCATGGGGATGCCGCTGGAGTTGGAGCTGATGATGGCCGTCTTCTTGGCGACGCCCTCCACCTTCGCCCACAGGTCACGCTTGGCGTCCAGCTTCTCGATGATGGCTTCGAGAATCCAGTCGGCGTCCTTGAGCTTTTTCAGGTCGTCTTCCAGGTTCCCCGGCGTGATGAGGGAAGCGCGGGCCGGGTCCATGAAGGCGGCGGGACGGGCCTTGAGGGCGCGCTGAATCCCCTGCTTGGCGAGGAAGTTGCGGTCGGGGTTGTCCGGCAGCACGATGTCGAGCAGCAGCACGGGAATGCCCGCGTTGGCGAGTTGCGCGGCGATGGCGGCACCCATCACGCCCGCGCCGATAACAGCGGCTTTTTGAATGCGGTACGGCTGTATCTTCATGCGACCTCCTGAGATGAAGCCAAAAATCTTGAACTCGGTCCAATTTTAGGGCGTGCCGGGGCGTTTGTCCACTCGTCTTCCCTGGCGCGACCTCACCTTTGAGCCGTTCTTCACCCGGCGGGAAGTGACCCCCGCTGGCCCGTACAGTGGACACAGTTCCTTTCACAACCCATGCCCCACCAGAGCCGCAAGGAGACGCGGCTAGATGCCGAAACGCCCGCCGCTCTATGGACGGGCGTTTCTTGCTGGGGGGCAGCGGCCAGCGACCAGCAGCCAGCAGAACCTCAGGCGGAGACTCCCCTAGGCACTGAGAGCCTGTTTTAAAAGTTTGGCGGATACCCTCATTTTGCCGTAGAACACGAGCTGTTAGCTCCTCCCCCCTTGCAGGGGAGGCTGGGAGGGGGGAACGAGCACGCCCTCCCAGCGCACTCCGCCTGCGATGGAGACTCTTTTAAAACACGCTCTGAGACAGAGCCAACAACAAGCCAGGGAAGCCAAGCCGCAGCTTCAGCCTTCGATCGCTGGCCGCCTCTAAATAAAACTCTTCACCACGTACACCACCGCCAGCCCTCCCAGCGCCGCCAGCGCGGCAACGCTCAGGCGGCGGTCGCGGTTCCAGGCCGTCATGGCAACCCAGAGGGCGGCCAGCACTGGGACCAGGCCGACCCAGGTCACGCCCACGGCGGCCAGGCCGGGAAACAGCACGCCGACCGCGAGGAGCACCACGCCCACCCAGAAGCCCGCCGGGTACAGCCAGGCGGGAAGGCCCGCGAGTTCGGAGCGGTCCTTCTGTTCGCCCTTCATGCGTGCCCCCAGTACTTCCAGAGCAGTTGCCCCGCCGTGAACACCAGGAGCAGGCTGAAAAAGAGCTTGAGCTGCGCGGCGGGAATGCGGCTTTGCAGGCTGGCCCCCGCCCGCGCCCCCACCAGCACGCCCAGCGCCACGCCCGCCGCCAACCGCACGTCCAGCAGGCCGCCCGCCTGGTACACCAGCGCATTGCCCACGGCGGTCAGGCCCATGATGAAGGTGGAGGTGGCAATCGCCTGCCGGATGGGCACCCCGGCCAGCAGGTTCAGCACCGGCACCTGCACTGTGCCCCCGCCGATGCCCAGCAGCCCGCTCATGATGCCCGCAAAGGTCATGGCGGGCGGGACCAGCCGTGAGGGTTCACGCTCGACCTCCACCCGTTTCAGGCCCCGCAGCAGGTTGTAGGCCGAGTACAGCAGCAGCAGCGCGAAGACGGTGGCGACGACCTTGGCAGGCAGCACCAGCCCCAGAAAGGAGCCGACCGCGCCGCCGATGATGGTGTAGGGCGAGAGCAGGTAGCCGGTGCGGGCGCGCACCAGCCCCTGTTGCAGGTAGCTGGCCGCCCCGCTGAGGCCCACCGCGAGCACCCCGAGCTGACTCACGGCCACCGCCTGCCCGATGGTGATGTCCCGCCCGAAATGCGGCAGCACGAACTCCAGCGCGGGCACGACCACCACGCCGCCCCCCAGCCCCAGAATCGCGCCGAGGACCCCGGCGAGCAGGCCCACGCCGATGACAGCGAGCATCACGAGCGACTCACGAACATGAGGCTAACACGGGGGCACCTGCCCGCTGACAAGCGGAAGAACACACCTTCAGCGTCCAGCCACGTATGTTGATCCATTCGCCGGGAAACGACCGGGCAGCTTCCAGCAGCGCCTCGACGGGCCAGGCGGGGAACGTAGCGCCCCGCCTGGCAAGGAGGGCACCCGGTCAACCATTGAGCCGCCTTCAGCCAACCGGGAACCGGGGGCGGCGCTCCCGCCCCTACCCTGCGCCTATGTCCCCCCTCGATACCCTCACCCTCCGCGGCATCCGCTTCTACCAGCGCTGGCTCTCACCACGCAAGGGCTTCCGCTGCGCGCACGCGGCGCTGCACGGCAGGGAATCCTGCTCGGGGGCGGTGGCCCGCATCATCCGGGAGGACGGCGTGCGGGGAGGCCGCCCACGCATCGCCGCCCGTTTTGCCGCGTGCCGCGCCGCCCATAACGCCATTCACGGCGGCTCGCCTCTGGCGGTCGGATCCAGTGTCGAGGCGCGGGGCGTGTGCTGCCTGGGGCCGGTTCCCATTCCGTTCCGCTGCGGATAAAGGGTGAGGCGGCGGGCCACTCAACGCCCGCCGCCCCTCCTGTCTAAGCCTCAGCCCTGGCTCTGGCCCGGCACCTGGGGCTTCTCGCCTCGAAAGACGTCCTGGCCCTGCACCGGGTCAAGCCGTACGACCTCACCGCTCCGGGCACTCCGGTACAGCGCGTCCATGATGCGGTGGTCCTGCACGCCCTCCTCACCGGGGGTCCAGGGGGTCTTGCCCTGGCGGATGCACTGGGCGAAGTGGTCCATTTCCAGGCCGAACTGGTCCTCGTCGGGGAGTTTGGGCTGGAAGTCACCCTGTTTGTCGGAAATGGTCAGTTCCAGGCCCTGATACGTGAAGGCCGGGTCCATCAGCACCGTGCCGCCCTCTCCCAGCACGCGCAGGGTGGCGGTCTTCTGGATGTCGTAGCTGGTGAGGAAATTGGCGACCACGCTGCCGGGAAAGCCCAGCATGCAGCTCATGGACTCCTCGACTTCGCGGAAGCGCGGGTCGTCTTTCGGCTGGTGCAGGGTGGCGAAGACCCACTCGGGTTCGGTGCCCAGCACGAAGCGGATGGTGTTCAGGCAGTAGATGCCCACGTCCACCAGGGGGCCACCGCCTGCGAGGCCAGCCTTGAGCCGCCACGCTTCCGGGTCGTCCTGCACCTGGCCGTGGATGGAGTCGAGCAGTTTGACTGGGCCGAGTTTGCCCCCCTGCACGGCGTCACGGGCGGCCCAGTGCTGGGGCGTGTACTGGCAGCGGTA
Source organism: Deinococcus carri (assembly GCF_039545055.1). Lineage (NCBI taxonomy): Bacteria > Thermotogati > Deinococcota > Deinococci > Deinococcales > Deinococcaceae > Deinococcus > Deinococcus carri. The sequence continues at coordinate 128,463 of NZ_BAABRP010000007.1, read as the reverse complement.
GGCGGTCATCAGCAGCACGCCCGCTTGCCGGCAGGCATCCACCATCGCCTGGGCATCTTGGGCGTTCACGCTGAGGGGCTTCTCGCACAGAATCTGCTTGCCCATCTTCGCGGCGCGTTCCACGTACTCGCGGTGCAGGCTGTTGGGGAGGACGATGTAGACGGCCTCCACGTCCTCGCGGTCTTTCAGCTCCTCGAAGCGGTCGTAGGTGTACACGTCCTCTTCGGTCAGGTCATAGGCGCGCGCGAAGGCCCGGCCCTTTTCGGGGTCGCCCGTCACCAGGGCCGCGACGTAGGCGTGTTCGCTGGTGCGGGCGGCGGGAATCAGTTCCTCGGCGCTCAGCTCGCCGATGCCGACAATGGCGTACCCCACGCGGCGCTTCTCGGCTTCGGGCAGGGGAAGGTCCGGTTTCAAAGGCATACGTCACCGTAACAACCGGCGCGGACGCCTGCCTGCGGGAACGCTTCAGCCGTTCTTCAGAAGTCGGCAGGTGAAAAGGCGGATGTGATGCACCCGCCGCCTGCCTACGCTGGGGCGGATGCCCGACCTCACCCTGCGAGAACGCCGGCCCGAAGACCTCCCCATCCAGTGGCACTGGGAATACGCCCAGACCAGGCCCGAATGGAAGCTCTGGGACGCCCCCTATTTTCACGAGCAGGAGGAACCCGCCACGCTTTCGCTGGAAGCCTATACGGAGAAGCTGCTGGCCCGGCCGCCTTCGGACAACAGCCGCATCATCGCGCTGGAGGGCGAGTGCATCGGCCAGGTCAGCCGCTGGGAGGAAGCCCCGACGGGCGGCGGCTGGTGGGAACTCGGTGTCCTGATTTATGACCCGCAGCACTGGGGCGGCGGGCTGGGCACTCGGGCGCTGGAGCGGTGGACCGCCGCGACCTTTCAGGAGACGGCGGCGCACGTGGTGATGCTCACGACCTGGAGCGGCAACGAGCGGATGATTCGCGCCGCGCAGCGCGTCGGCTACCGCGAATGCGGCCGGGTGCCGGAGGCGCGGCTCTGGCAGGGCCAGCGCTGGGACAGTGTGCGCCTGTGCGTGCTGCGGCGGGAGTGGGAGGCCCTTCAGACCAGCCGCTCGAAGGCTTCCGGGTAATACTTCACCAGTCCTGCCCCATCCACCTCCACCTTGGCCGCGAAACCGGACTCCAGATTCTCGTAGCGGTACAGGCGGGGGGCCAGGCGGGTATAGCGCTGCCGGACCGCACGCACCTCCAGCGAGGGCACGCCCACCCAGGCCGCGCGAATCACGGCGTGTTCACCCACCTCCAGCCCCAGGCGGCGGATGGGCAGCGTGTTGGTCAGCGGCGTGGCCTGCACGTCCACGTCGGTGCAGCCGCCGAGTTCGGGCCGGGGCTGTCCCGCGCCATCCGTCCAGCGCCCCGCCGCATCCCGGCAGAGGGTCAGGCCGCGCCCGTCCCGCAGGCTCAGGTGCAGGCGGGTGGGGTGCCCGTCCGGGCCGACCTCCAGCCCATAGGCCAGGGTGAAGGGCTGCCCGTCCTTCAGGCCGACCACCACGCCGTCGGCCCGCGTCCAGGGGGTCAAGTGAAGGTGTTCCAGGCGGGGCTGCGCCGGGTCCAGGCCGCGCCAGAGGACGGTGACGGGGTGGGAGGTCATGCCCCAGCGTACCGGGCCGCCGCGGGTTACCCTGCCCCGGATGCCTCCCCACCTGCGCCCCGCCACCCCCGCCGACGCCGCCTTTGCCGCCCCGCTGATTCAGGCGACTATCGGCTCCATCGGGCACACGCTGACGGGCGAGGCCGACAACGAGGGCGCGGCGCGGGTCATTGCGGCCTTTTTCGGGCAGCCGGGCAACCGCCTGAGCTTTCAGAACACGCTGATTCTGGAGGAAGACAGCACGCCGCTGGGCCTGGCCGTCCTCTACCCCGGTGCCGAGGCGGACGCGCTGGACGAACCGTTTCGGGCGCGGCTGCGCGAACGGGGCCTCCCCGACCGCATCGACCCCGAGGCCACGCCGGGCGAGCTGTACCTGGACACGTTGGCGGTCGCGCCGCACGCGCGGGGGCGGGGGCTGGGCGGCGTGCTGCTGGAAGGCTGCGCGAGACAGGCCGCCACGCTGGGCCTGCTGGTGGAGGAAGGGAACCCGGCGGCGCGGCTGTATGCCCGGCAGGGCTTCCTCCCCGCCGGGACGCGCGAGGTGGCCGGGCACCGCTACACGCACCTGACCCGACGCGGCGAGGGGTAATTTATACGGGTTCCGCTCCATACCGCAGAACCCGTAGTTTCTCCTTCTCCCTTCGGTCGGATTTTCAGGTTGACAAGTCAACCTTTCAAGTCGGAGTCCGTATTACTTCACCGCGCTCCCCGCGGGCAGCACGTACACGTCCACCAGGCCCCAGGGCTGGGGCTTCTGCGGGTAGCGGAAGTTCTCCCACACGAGGTAGTTGCCGATCTGAGCCGCGGGGAGGGGCTTGTCCTTGTAGAGCACGGCAGGCCACTGCGTCTGCGCGTCCGTCTCGGGGCTGCCCACGGCGATCAGGCCGCCCGCCCCCACGAGGTCGCGCAGCTTCGCCATCGGCGCGTAACCGTCGGCGCAGTACAGCATCACGACCGCGTCCCGCGCGAGCAGGGCATCGAGGTCGGGGAGACGGGCGCGCAGGAAGTCGTCGAGGCGGTAGGCGTTCACGCGCAGGTCGCGCTTGTACAGGTAGTCGTTGGGAATCGTGACCTGCACGGGCGCGCCGCTGGCCGCGAGGGTGGCGGGCGTGACGGCGGCGTGCGCGAGGGCATGCACGCGGTAGGTGGCAATCTGCTGCGCCTTGCTGCGGGCCGGGGCAGGCGCGGCGAGGGCTGTCGGCAGGGTGAGGGCGAGCAGGATGGTCAGCACGAAAGAACGCTTCACGCGCGTCACCCTAGCCCAGGAAGTGTGTTTTAACGCGACGAAATGCCCGCAGAAAGCGCCCGCGGGGCATCTGGCACGGGGAGAAGCTGGCATCATGCGCGGCGTGAACGTCCCTTCCACCTCCCCGGTGGTGCTGCGCGACCGCCAGCCGCGCGACCTGCCGGTGCTGACCCGCTGGCTGACCGACCCCCGCGCCGAGTGGCGGCGCTGGGACGCCCCCTATACCCCGGCCGCCACCACCACCGAGACGATGCGCGCCTACGCCGCCTACCTCACCCAGAACGGCCCGGACGCCGACGAGCGCGTGATCGACGTGGGCGGCGAATGCGTGGGCATGGTCAACCGCTCGGAGGAGGAACCGGCGGGCGGCGGCTGGTGGGACCTGGGCATCCTGATCTACAACCCCGCCTACTGGGGGGCCGGGGTGGGTACCCAGGCGCTGGCCCTGTGGGTGGCCGACACCTTCGAGTGGACGAATGCCCACGTGGTCACGGTCAGCACCTGGGGCGGCAACGAGCGCATGATCCGCGCCGCCCGGCGGCTGGGCCTGCGCGAGTGCGCGCGGGTGCGCGAGGCCTATGTGGTGGAGGGCCAGCGGTTCGACAGTGTGAGGCTGGACCTGCTGCGCCGGGAGTGGGAGGCACGGTAGGGCGGCCAGCTTCCAGAGGCCAGCAGCCTGATCCAGTCGCCCTCGTTCCGGCCGATGCTCTAGGCTGCCCGCATGACCGCTCCCGCTCTGCGGACGGCGAACGGAAGGCCGCCGACGTGAAGAAGCGCCAGGACACCCCTCGCCCCAAAGGCCCCAAACCCGTCAACCCGCCGGGCTTCCTGGCGACCCAGGACCTCAAGGAACGCGGCTGGACGGCCAGCCTGATCGCCCGTTTTCTGGGTCAGCACGACCAGGAGCGCGAGAACGGCCTCAAGATGGGCCGCCGCCGCCTGCCCCCCGTCAAGCTCTACCGCGAGGAACGGGTGGAGGAGGCCGAACGCGACGACGCCTTTCTGGTCGCCCAGGCCCGCGCCGCCGACGCCCGCGAGCGCGCTGAGCGGGCCAGGGCCACGCGCGAGGCCAAGAGAGCAGCGCTGCTTCAGGCGGCGGCGGAAAGCTATGTCCCCACCATCCACCCCCAGCCGCTGCGCAAGGGGGCCGTCCGGCTGGCCCGCGAGCCATACCTTCCGGGGCTGGAGGCCACCCTCGCCCGCCTCACCCGCGACGTCGGCAAGGTCACACCCCGCGAGGAAGCTGCCCTGCGTGCCCTGCTGCTGGAGCGGCTTCACCTGGCCCTCGCCGCCGCGTATCCCTGGTATCCCGCCCCCGAGGAAAAGAAGAAGAGCGCCAGCCGCGAGGCCAAAGCCAGCGACTGGCGCGAGTGGGACTGGGATTGAGGGGGGCGGCCAGCTTCCAGCGGCCAGCCGCCAGCAAAGCAAAAGCCCCAGCAAACGCTGAGGCTCTTTTTCTGCTCTCCTGAGCTGGTGGCTGGCCGCTACTTCAGCACTTCCAGCGCCTTCTTCAGAATCGCGTCGCCCTGCACGTCCACGACCGCCTCGCCCTGGGTGGCGCTGCGGGTGGGGCGCTTGACCTCGCCCGCATAGGTGAACTTGCCATCCTTGTCGGCGGTGACGGTCACGGGCTTGCCGTCCACGGTGATGGTGACCTTGGCGTTGGGCTGCGCGCCGCCGCCCGTGAAGTTCAGGGGCACGGTGTAGCGGGTGTCCTTCACCACCACGTCGGGCGTGATGCCCTTCTTGTGGATCTGGCGGCCGTTCGGCGTCAGCCACTCGTTCGCCACGATGGCGACCTTGCCGCCGTCCACCGTGTCCAGCGGAATCTGCGCCACACCCTTGCCGAAGGTCTGCTCCCCGACGATGGTGGCCCGCTTGGTGTCCTGAAGCGCCCCCGACACCACCTCGCTGGCGCTGGCGCTGTTCTTGTTGACCAGCACGATCAGCTTGCCGGTGTAGTCGCCGGGGCTGCGGGTGGCCTTGCCGTACACCTCGGTCTTGCCGCTGCGGTCGCGCAGGCTGACGATGTTGCCGCTCTGGAGGAACTGGTCGGCCACGTCCACGCCCGCGTTCAGCAGGCCGCCGCCGTTGTCGCGCAGGTCCAGGATCAGCTTCTGCACGCCGCGCTTCTCCATGCCCGCGACCGCCGCGCGGAACTGCTCGCTGGCCTTCTCGTTGTAGAAGGTGTTTAGCGCGATGTAGCCGACATTGCCGGGCAGCATCGTTTCCTCGACGCTCACGATGGTGACCTTGCGGCGCTCCATCTTGACCGTATAGGGCTTGCCGTCGCGGGCAAAGGTCACGTTGACGGTGGTGCCCTCCTTGCCGCGCACCAGCCGCACGATCTCGTCGAGCTTGCTGGTCAGCACATCCTGGTCACCGATCTTGACGAACACGTCGCCGATCTGCACGCCCGCGTTGGCGGCGGCCCCACCCTTGTACACGTTGTCGATCTTGCCGCCGGTGCCGTCGGCGTTCGCGGCCACCAGCGTCACGCCGATGCCGCCGAACTCGCCGCTGAGGTTCTGGTTGTCGATGGCGCTGTTGGCCGGTTCGGAGTAGTACGTGAACTCGTCGTTCAGGCTGCCGATGGCCCCGTTGATCGCGCCGCGCAGCAGCTTCTCGTTGTCCACCGGGTAGAGGTAGTAGCGGTCGAGGGCACCTATCACCTGAAGGAGGGTGCGGCCCGTGTCGGTCTTGGTCAGGTCGGCCTGGGTGTACCCGCCGAGCTGCGCGTACCCGACGGCGGCGGTGGCAGCGAGCGCGCCCGCCACGAGCATCATGCGTTTCCGGTTCACGGCCCCAGGATAGGGCGGGCGGGTGAAGGGCATTTGAGGCGGAGGTGACGGAGGGCGGCATGGGCGGGCCGCGCCCCATAGGGCGGCGCTCCGTTCCGTTGCCGCGTGTCCCGGGCAGCAACTCCACTTCACGCCGCCCTTACCACGGTTTCTCATACGGATTCCGTCCAATTCCTGAACAGTCGGGAGGACACCGCCTGTTCATCCATCTCCCGAAATCCGTCCTTGTTCCTTCTCCCTCTGGTCGGATTTCCGGGTGTTTTCAACACCCTTCAATCGGAATCAGTATCACTTCGTTCGGCCCAGCAAGGTTCGACAACCTTTCTGGGCACTGCCCATAAAGGCCTCTTCACGCTCCGGGGGAAGGCTGGGCTATGCTGGTCCGCGAGCATGACGCAACCGCACATTTTGCCGCGCGCCGACGCCCTGGCCGGCGGGGGTCAGGCATGATCCAGTTCAGGAACGTGACGCTGGAATACCCCGTCACCCGGACCCTCGCGCTCGACGACCTGAGCCTTCAGGTGCACAAGGGCGAGTTCGTGTATCTGGTGGGGCATTCGGGGGCGGGCAAGAGCAGTTTCATGAATCTGGTGCTCAAGCGGGCGCTGCCCACCCGCGGCGAGGTGCACATCGCGGGCGAGAGCCTGGCCCGCTACCGGGGCCGCCGCACCGCGCTGCTGCGCCGCCGCATCGGCACCGTCTTTCAGGACAACCTGCTGCTCGACCATCTGAGCGCCTACGACAACGTGGCCTTTACCCTGCGCGTGACCGGCGTGCCGGGGCGCGAGTGGCCGGGCCGCGTCACCACCGCCCTGCGCACCGTGGGCCTGGAACACAAGAAACACGCCCTCCCGGTGCAGCTCTCGCAGGGCGAGCAGCAGCGCGTCGCCATCGCCCGCGCCATCGTGGCCGACCCGCCCCTGCTGCTGGCCGACGAACCCACCGGCAACCTCGACCCCGACCACAGCCGCGAGGTCCTCAAGGTCCTCCAGAACGTCAATCTGCGCGGCACCACCGTCATCGTCGCCACCCACGCCCGCGACCTCGTGGAAACCTTCCGCCACCGCACCCTGACGCTGCGCCGGGGCAAGCTGGTGCGGGACGACCCGTATGGGGGGTATGCGCTGTGAGGGGGTGCAGCGTGCAGAAGGCGGAAGGCAGAAGGCTGACGGCAAGGGTGGCCTTAGCCATCTGCCTTCTGCCATCTGCCTTTTGCCGCCATGCCGGAGGCGCGCCGTGACCTACCACTTCCGCCAAGCCCTGCTCGCCATGCGCGGCAACCTCACGGCGACGCTGGCGACCCTGACCACCATGACGCTGACGCTGCTGATGCTGGGGTTCGTGCTGCTGCTCACGCTGAACGTGGACCGGACGCTGGAACAGCTCGAATCGCAGGTGGAGGTGGCGGCGTTTCTGCGGCCCGGCGCGGACGGGCAGGCGCTGCTGGGGCAGGTGCGCGCGCTGCCGCAGGTCCGGCAGGCCACGCTGGCGACGCGCGAGCAGGTGCTGGAGGAGATGACGCGCGACTACCCGTATGCGCGCGACGCGGCGGAGCTCGCCGGGAACCCCTTTCCCGACACGCTGCGGATGCGGGTGAGCCGGGTGGAGGATTCGCGCACGGTGGCGGCGGCGGTGTCGGCCCTGGCGGGCGTGGAGGACGTGGAGTACGGGGCCGGGTACGTGGACCAGACGGTGCGGACGCTGACAGCGGTGCGCGGGGCGGGGTACACGCTGGTGGGCCTGCTGCTGCTGGGCACCCTCTTTAACATCCTGAACGCCGTGCGGGTCGCCATGTACGCCCGCCGCAACGAGATCAGCGTGATGCGGCTGCTGGGGGCCACCCGCGGCTTTATCCGCATGCCGCACGTGATTGAGGGCGTGCTGCTGGGGCTGACCGCGGCGGCGCTGTCCCTGGCCCTACTGACCCCGGCGTACCTGGGGCTGGCCGCGCGGGTACAGCTTTTCGCCCCGGTCTTCCCGGTGGTGCGCGACCTGCCCAGCCTGCTGCCCCTGCTGGGCGGCATCGGCCTGCTGGGGGTGCTGATCGGACTGGCGGGCAGCCTCTTCGCCTCGCGGCGCTACCTGCGGGAGCTGGAGTGAGGGGAAGGCGGTGGGGTCAGCGCCCGCTTTCGCTGATCCTGCTGTCGGCGGCGCTGCTGGCCGGCGCGCAGAACACCCCGCGGGCGGACCCGCCCCTGCCCGACCTGCCGGGTGCGCCCCCCCTCGTGCTGCCGACGACCAGCCAGCGGCTGGAAAACCTTCAGCGCGAACTGGAGCAGCAGCGGCGGCTGAGCGCCGGGCAGAAGCGGGACCTGGAACGCCTGCGCACCCGCATCCAGAACCTGACCGCGCAGCAGCGGCAGACGCTGGAGCGGCTCGACCGACTGGCCGGACAGGTCGCGAGTTTGGAAAACGAGACGGCGACCCTGGCCGCGCGGGTGCGGCTGGCGCGGGATCAACTGGCCGACACGACCGCCCAGCGCCGGGTGACGCAGGCCCGCGTGACGCGGCTCCAGGGCGACGTGCGCGAGTTGCTGGGGGCGCTGTACCGCGAGCGCAGTGGGCGCTACCTGGCACTGCTCTCGCAGTCGCGCAGCCTGTCGGACCTCCTGATTCGCCTGAAATACGCCAACATCGCCGGGCAGTACAACGTGCGGGTCACGCGGATGCTGCGGCAGGAGGTCCAGACGCTGGAGCTGCAGCGCACCCAGCAGGCCCAGCAGACGGCCAGCCTCCAGACCCTCCAGACGCAGCGCGTCGCCCGCCTCACCGAGCTGCGCGACCGCCGCGCCGAGCAGGGGCGGCTGCTGGCGGGCCTCAAGCGCAGCGAGCAGGGCCAGCGCACCCTGGCCGCGCGCAATCAGGCGCAGCAGGCGCTGACGGCGCAGAGCATCGACCAACTGGTAGGCCAGGTCGTGCAGGAACGCGCCCGCATTGAGGCCGAACGCCAACGCCGCCTGGAGGAGGAACGCCAGCGCCGCCTGGCCGAACTGCGCCGCATCCGGGAGGCGCAGGAACGCGCCCGGCAGGAAGCCCTGCGCCTGGCCCGCATCCGCGCCGAGCAGGAACGGCAGGCCCGCCTGGCACGCGAACGCGCCGCCGCCGAGGCCCGTGCCCGCGCGGCAGCCGAAGCCCGCGCCAGGGCACAGGCGCAGGCCCGCGCACAGGCCCAGGCAGAGGCGGCCGCACGGGCCAGGGCCGAGGCAGAGGCCCGCGCCCGCGAGCAGGCGGCTGCCCAGGCCAACGCCGCGCGCGAGGCCAGCCAGCGGCAGCGTCAGGCCCAGCTTCAGCAGGAACAGACCGCGCTGCGCCAGCGCGAGACGCAGGTGCAGCAGGCCGCCGTCCAGGTCGAGCAGCAACTCGCACCCCTGCCCGCCGTCCAGAGGCCGGTGGGCTTTCCCCTGCCCGGCGGCAGCGTGTCCCAGCCCTACGGCGCGAACGGCGCACAGTGGAGCGTCCTGCAAAGCACGGAGGGCAGCCAGGCAGTGGCGGCCCTCGACGGCAACGTGATTGCCACCACCTCCTACGCCAGCCTGGGCTGGGTGGTCCTGCTCGACCACGGCTCCACCGTGACCGCCTATTTCGGCCTGCAAGACGCACGGGTGCAGGTCGGGCAGCGCGTCGCCCGCGGCACGCCCCTGGGGACGGTGGGCGGCAGCCCCATCTTCGGACCGGGCCGCATGGCCTTTCAGGTCAACAGCGTGAGCGGCGGCACGCGCCGGCCGGTGCCCCCGTCGTTCTGAGGAGGGGTGGTGGGCTGTAGGGTGTAGGAGGAGCTTTTCCCATACCCCACACCCTCCCCTTGCCCCCTTCCCTCCATCTCTGCTACTCTTCTTCGGTGCGCTTCCGGTTGGCTGCTGCGGGCGCATGAACCCCGCGACCTAGGCGGGCGTTTACCCTCAACATTCCAACCCGAGGTTTTCAGAACATGGTCAAGATTCGCCTGTCCCGTTTCGGCTCTGCCCACAACCCCCACTACCGCATCGTGGTTACCGATTCCCGCCGTCCCCGCGACGGTGGCTACATCGAGAACCTGGGTCACTACGACCCCCGCAAGACCAGCGAGAACTACCTGAACATCAACGGCGAGCGCGCCAGCTACTGGCTTTCCCAGGGTGCCCAGCCCACCCAGACGGCCCGCCGCCTGCTGAAGTCCCAGGGCATCAAGACCGCCTGAGAGGAGGCAGTTGCGAAAGGAGGCTCCTGCGGGGGCCTCTTTTTTGGTCGTGGGCTGTGGGTTGTAGGGTGTGGGAAAAGCTCCTCCTACAACCCACATCCCACATCCCACAACCCCTCCTCTACAATGCCCCCCATGAAGACCGACCCTGTAGAACTGACGCTGTTTCTGGCGCAGAGCGTGGTGGATCAGCCGTCGCTGGTGCGCGCCTCCCGGCGGGGGCCGACGGTGATTGTACGCGTCGGGCCGGGCGAGGAAGGCCGCCTGATCGGGCGGCAGGGGCGCGTGATTCAGGCCATCCGCACGCTGGTCCGGGCAGCCAGCGACCCCCGCGAGCGCGTGAACGTGGACCTCGACGCGCCGCGCAAGCCGTGACGGCCCCGGCAGACACGACCCGGCTGGGGTACTTTCTGGGGCCGCACGGCGTTCAGGGCGGCGTGAAGGTGTACGTGCTGGGCGACCCGGAGCAACTGCTCACGCTGGAGCGCGTGTGGGTGGAGGGCCGGGGCTGGCTGCGCGTGCGCCGCGCCGAACCCCTGGTGCCGGGGGTGGCCCTGCACCTCGCGGGCCTCACCAGCCGCGAGGGGGCCGAGACGCTGCGCGGCGCGAACCTCTACGCCGCCGACGCCGACCTCCCCCCCCTCGACGAGGGCCGCTACTACTACCACGACCTGCGCGGCCTGCCGGTGCATGACGCGGACGGCGAGCAGGTGGGCGAGGTCACGGACGTGGTGGACGCCGGACACCAGGACCTGCTGGTGGTCACGCACGCGGGCGGCGAGAGCTTCCTGCCCCTGCAAGCCCCCTACGTGGTCGTCCGCACCGGCGAGGCGGGCCGCCCCGACGCCATCACCCTGACGGAAGACGCCCCCTCTGGCCTGCTGGACGAGGAGGGCGAGGAGGCGTGAGGGGCTGGAGGGCGCAGAAGGCAAATGGCAGAAGGCAGATGGCTTTCTGGCCTTCCGCCTTCTGCCTTCCGCCTTCTGCCCGGCCGGAGGCCGAGTGCTGACCTTCTCCTTTCTCACCCTCTTTCCCGAGCTGCTGGCCCCCTTTGCGGCAGAGGCCATCGTGGGGAAGGCGCGGGCGCGGGGGCTGCTTGACGTGAACCTCGTGAATATGCGGGACTTCGCGGAAAACAAGCATCTCAAGGTGGACGACACGCCCTACGGGGGCGGCGCGGGCATGGTCATCCGGGTGGATGTGGCCGAACGGGCGCTGAGCAGCCTGCCCCCCGCCGACGAGGTGATTCTGTTCACGCCCGCCGGGGAACGCTTCACGCAGCGCACGGCGGAGGAACTGTCCACGCGGTCGCACCTCGCCTTCCTGTGCGGGCGCTACGAGGGCTTCGACGCGCGGGTGGAGGGGCTGGTGACCCGCGAACTCAGCCTCGGGGACTTCGTGATGATGGGCGGCGAGGCGGCGGCGGCCTGCGTGCTGGAGGCGGTCGCGCGCCTGCTGCCGGGAGTGCTGGGCGACGAGGACTCGCACCGGGCCGACAGCTTTTCCAGCGGCCTGCTGGATTACCCCGAGTACACCCGCCCCCCCGAGTGGCGCGGCGAGCAGGTGCCGGAGGTGCTCAGGGGCGGCAACCACGGCGCGGTCGCCCAGTGGCGGCGCGAACAGGCCCTGGCCCGGACGCTGGCGCGGCGGCCCGACCTGCTCCCGGACGCGGGCCTGACGCCGCAGGACAGCGCCTATCTGCTCACGCTCGGCGTGACGCCGGGGCAACTGGAAGCGTGGGGTGCGCCGCCTCCACCCCCCCCGAAGCGGCGGCGCAAGCCCCGGCCCGCCTCCGACAACGCCTGAACCGGGAGCCGAACATTCCCGGCCCGGAAAGCCTATCCGGAAATCACGCCCAGCCGCGACTTCTGTATGCCTTGCCCACTTGTCGCGCCCTGAAACGGCGCACCATGACGGGGATGCCCGTGCCGCTGTTTCCCCTCCCGAACGTCGTGCTGTTTCCCGGACAGGTGCTGCCGCTGTACGTGTTCGAGCGGCGCTACCGGGAACTGCTGGCGCGCGTGCAGGCGAGCGGCGAGCCGTTCGGCATCGTGCGGATCGTGCAGCCCCGCGACACCTCGCCGTTGCCCCTGCACGACCGGGTCGCCGGGGTGGGCACCCTCGCCCACCTGCTGCGCGCCGAGACGCACGAGGACGGCACCAGCAGCATTCAGGTGGCCGGCGGCGAGCGCTTCCGGGTGCAGGCCTTCGACCTGACCCACGCCTACCTGTCGGCGGACGTGACCCTCTGGCCGCTCCACCCCGCCCCCCTGGACCGCCCCGCCGAGGAGGCCGCCGCCCGCCGCCTGCTGTCCGACCTGCTGCGCCTGCGCCCCGCCGACGCGCCAGCCCTCCGCGAGGCCGCCCCGCAAGACCCCCTCCTGATCGCCAGTTTCGCCGCCGCGCTGCTGCCCCTCGACGCCGGGCAACGCGAGCAGGCCCTGGAAGCCCCGACGGTCCTGGAGCGCCTGGAAACGCTGCTGGGGTTCCTGCCGGGGGAGGCGCGGGTGTTGCATTGAGCTTCCAGTCATCAGCTTCCAGCGACCAGCAAGAGCCTTGAAGCGCTGGCGGCTGGAAGCTGGCCGCTAGAACACCACCGTCTTGTTCCCCTGCACCAGCACCCGGTCCTCCACGTGGGCCTTGACGGCGCGGGCGAGCACCTGGCGTTCCACGTCGCGGCCCAGGCGCATCAGGGTGTCGGGCGTCTCGCGGTGGGTGACGGGAATCACGTCCTGGGCGATGATGGGGCCGGCGTCGAGTTCCTCGGTCACGTAGTGGCTGGTCGCGCCGATGAGCTTGACGCCGCGCGCGAAGGCCGCGCGGTAGGGGTTCGCGCCCACGAAGGCGGGCAGGAACGAGTGGTGGATGTTGATGACGGGCCGCGCGAAGGCGCGCAGGAAGTCGCCGCTGAGAATCTGCATGTAGCGCGCCAGCACCGCGAACTCCACCCCGGCTTCCCGCAGCAATCGCACCTGCTCGGCCTCGGCCTCCGCCTTGTTCTCCCGCGTGACGGGCACGACGTGAAAGGGCAGGCCGAACATCTCCGCGTCGCGGCGCAGGTCCTCGTGGTTGCTGAGCACCAGGGGAATGTCCACGTTCAGCTCGCCCCGCCGGATGCGCCACAGCAGGTCCAGAAAGCAGTGGTCGTAGCGGCTGACCAGAATCGCCATCCGCTTGGGCTGGGCTGTGTAGCTCAGCCGCCAGTCCATGCCGAAGGGCACGGCGACCACCTGCGCAAAGGCCCGCTCGAACGGCTCGCGCGCGAGGTCGAGGCCCTCCAGGTGGAACTCCATCCGCATGAAGAAGGTGCCGCCCGCAGGGTCGGTGGAGTGCTGGTCCGAGTGGATGATGTTCGCGCCGTGGCTGAAGAGAAACTGCGACACCGCCGCCACGATGCCGCCCCGGTCCGGGCAGGCGATGGTCAGGACGGCGGTATTCAGGGGGTCGAGCTTCGGAGAAGGGGCCGTCATGCCCCGGCAGGATAGCCGCCCCCGGCGGTGCTAGGCTCAGGCGCGTGCAGACGAATCAAGCGGCGGCCTCCCCCCGGAAGCCCGACCTGAGCCATGACCTGAGCTACGACCCGGCCCGGCACGCGGCCCTGCTGGCCGACTACTGCCTGAACGCCCAGCCCGGCGAGCGGTTGCTGGTGGCGGGGGGCACGGCGGCGCTGCCCCTGGTGCGCGAGGTCGCGCGTGCCCTGCTGACGCGGGGGGCCAGGCCCGTGGTGCGCCTGGATTACCCCGGCCAGGACGACGACTTTGCCGCCCTGGCCGCCGACGCCGTGCTGGACACCATTCACCCCGCCGACCTCGCGGACGTGGAGGCGCTGGACGGCAGCCTGCGGATTCTGACGCCGGAACCGGGGGCCGACGGGGACGCCGCGCGGCGCGCCCGCCTTACTGCCGCACGCGCCGCCATCGCCGCCGCCCGCGCGCAGAAGAAGTGGAGTCTCACCCTCTACCCCACCCCGCACGCCGCCGCACAGGCGGGCATGACCGAGGCGGAGTTCGGGGCCTTCGTGATGCGGGCGATGTTCCTCGACCGCCCCGACCCGGTGGCCGCCTGGGGCGAGGTGCGGGCGACGCAGGCGCGGCTGATCGAGCGCCTGAGCCGCGCCGATACCGTGCGCATCGAGGCCCCCGGCACCGACCTCACCCTGCGTGTGGGTGGCCGGAGCTGGGCCAACAGCGACGGCAAGCGCAACATGCCCAGCGGCGAGGTCTTTACTGGCCCGCTTGAAACGAGCGCGGAGGGCGTGGTCACCTTTACCGTCCCCGCGAGTTACGGCGGCGTGGTGGTGCGCGGCGCGCGCCTCGTCTTTCGCGCGGGCGAGGTCGTGGAGGCCAGCGCCGAGGAGGGCGAGGACGTGCTGCGCGCGGCCCTCGCCACCGACCCCGGCGCGCGGCGGCTGGGCGAACTGGGCATCGGCACCAACTTCGGCATCCAGACCCCGACCGGCAACATCCTCTTCGACGAGAAGATCGGCGGCACGGTCCACCTCGCCCTGGGCCGCTCCTACCCGGAAACGGGCGGGGTGAACAGCAGCGCGATTCACTGGGACCTGATCACCGACCTGCGGCAGGGTGGCCGCCTCAGCCTGGATGGGGAAGTGATGCAGGAGGGGGGACAGTTCCTGGGATGAGCCGCCGGGGGCGGGCGCTGAGCCTGAACCCAAAGTGACGCAAGAGGGGAAGGTCCCAGTGGGGGCAGCCCCTAAGCCAGCCGTTTCTCGAAGGCCGTTTTCGTCTCTCCGTTGAAGCCACAACGCCGGTAGAACGCATGGGCCTCGCCGCGCACGTTGCCACTCATCAGCATCAGCTTGTAGGCCTCCCGGTCCCTGGCGAGCCGCTCCGCTTCCTCCAGCAGTCGCCGGCCGATGCCCTGGCCCCGCCGCTCCTCACAGGTCACGACGTTCTCGATGAGGGCGTAAGGCCGGGCATCTCGGGTCAGGTTGGGAATGATGCTGAGGGCGAGGGTGCCGACGACCTCTCCCCCATTTTCGGCCACCAGGATGCGCGTGATGTCCTGCCTCGCCAGAGCCGCCCACGCGGCGCGATGCCGCTCTGAGACCGTAGCCGGGTCACGCGCACTGAGCTGGTGGTACAGGGCCAGCAACGCGGGCAGGTCTTCCTCACGGGCATCACGAATCATCACATCCGGCACGGGTGCATCATCCGGCCTCGCCCTGGGGGAAGCAACCCGGCGACCTTCCCCACGCTCTTCTCCCTACCCCACCACCTTCCGCACCGTGGCCCGCCACTCCGGCGGATACATCACCGCGAACTGCCCCTGATGGTCGGCCCAGACGCGCGTGAAGTCGGCGTAGCTCATCCGGACGTACCCCAGCAGGGGGTCCATCAGGTAGACCTGCTGCCGGGCGTCGTCGTAGCCCGTCACGACGCGCCAGTGGGGGATGGTCTGGGTGGCCGTGATGTGAGATTGCAGGGCGATCAGCGGCAGGCGGGCGCGGATGGCCGAGCGGACGGTATCCAGCGAGCCGCCGCGGTACAGCCGGGCTTCCATGCCGACCTGCGGCGCGAAGTCCACGATGGCCTGCGCGGTCATATACGCCCGCTCGCTGGGGCGGGTGAGGCGGCTCACGTCCGCGAGGCTGACGTTGATGCCGAAGTACCCGAGAACTTGCGTGATGCTCGCCGGGCCGCAGGCGTTGTACGTCTGGCGGACGAGCGGCATCCCGGACAGCACGTAGCCGGCGGGCGGCGCGGAGGCCGGGGCCGCCCTCACGCTGCCCAGCAGGCCCGCGAGGAGGAGGGGAAGCAGGAAGCGCACCCGCTCAGGATGCCCCGGCCCCTCTGACGAAAGGGTTACCGCCGCCGCACCCCGCACGTGCCCAGCGGCACCTCGCGGCCCTGCTCCACGCGCGTGAAGTCGCCCGACACGTAGTTGATCCCGGCCTCACGCGCCTGCACACGGCAGCGGTACATCACGCCCGCCGTGCCCGCGTTCCAGAGGAAATCGGTCTGGCCGGTGCTCACGGTCTGCACCAGCATCGGCGTCCCACCGGGAAACAGCAGGCGCAGGGTCATCACGGGGTTGAGGTTGCTGCGGACCTTGACGCTGGCCTTTTCGCTGCCCGCGGGCACGTCGCTGCGGTCCATATCATAAGTGCTGAAGCGGCCGGTGGTCACCTCGGCGCTGGTAAGCTGCCCACCCTCGTAGCCCTGGGCCAGCCAGTTCTGACCGGCGGCAAAGGTGGTCGGGCGGGAGGAAGTCAGGGAACAGGCACTCAGCGTCAGCAGGGACAGGCAGGCCAGGGCGGCGAGAGGAAAACGGGCCATGCCCCCAGTCTAGAGCGTTGGGCGGTCAGGCAGGTGCGGGTTCCTCTGCCTCCTCCAGCGGCGCGAACAGCAGGTCGAGGTCGGAGGAGGTGAGTTGGGTGGCGCTGCTGAGGCCGCCGTCCAGCACGCCCTTTGCCAGCGCCGCCTTGCGGTTCTGGAGGTCCAGGATGCGCTCCTCGACGCTGCCCGCCGCGATGAGCTTGTAGACGAACACCGGCTTGTCCTGCCCGATGCGGTAGGCGCGGTCGGTGGCCTGCGCCTCGGCGGCAGGGTTCCACCAGGGATCGAGGTGAATGACGGTATCGGCGGCGGTGAGGTTCAGGCCCACGCCCCCGGCCTTGAGGCTGATCAGGAAGACGGGGACCTCCCCCCCCTGGAAGCGGGCGACGGGCGCGGCGCGGTCCTTCGTCTGCCCAGTCAGCTTGGCGTAGCCGATGCCCAGTTCCTTCAGCGTCTCCTCCAGCAGCCCCAGCAGCGTGGCGAACTGAGAGAAGATCAGGATGCGGCGGCCTTCCTCCACCATCTGCGGGAGGTTCTGGGTCAGCCAGTCGAGTTTGGCGCTGCCCTTCACCTTGCGGGCGGCCTCCAGCTTCACCAGGCGCGGGTCGGTGACGGCCTGCCGCAGCTTGAGCAGCGCATCGAGGATGGCGACGGTGGAGCGGGCCAGACCGCGTGCATCCAGTTCCTCGCGCACCCGCTCCAGCATGGTCACGCGCACCGTCTCGTAGAGGTCGCGCTGGTCGCCGTCGAGCGTGACGCGCACCGGCATCTCGGTCTTGGGCGGGAGTTCCTTCGCCACGTCGCGTTTCTCGCGGCGCAGGATAAAGGGCTTCACGCGGGCGGCGAGGGCGGCCTGGCGCGCCCGGTCCCCCTGTTTCTCGATGGGCGTGCGGTACAGCTCGCGGAAGGTCTTCTCGTCGTGCAGCAGCCCCGGCGTCAGGAAGTTGAACTGCGACCACAGCTCGCCCAGGTGGTTTTCGAGGGGCGTCCCGGTGAGGGCGAGGCGGTGACGGGCTTTCAGCGCCCCGGCCGCCTTCGCCGCCGCACTCTTCGCGTTCTTGATGTTCTGCGCCTCGTCCAGCACCAGGAGGTGAAACTCGTGTTCGCGGAGCTGGTCGATGTCGCGCGGCAGCAGCGGGTAGGTGGACAGCACCAGGTCGTGGTCGGGAATGCGGGCGAAGTCGGCCTTGCGCCCCGGCCCATGCAGCGTCAGGACCCTGAGGCCCGGCGTGAAGCGGGCGGCCTCCGCGCGCCAGTTGCCCAGCACGCTCGTCGGCGCGACGACGAGGCTGGGGCGATCGGCGCGTCCGGCCTCCTTCTCGGTCTGGAGGTGGGCCAACGTTTCGAGGGTCTTGCCAAGCCCCATATCGTCCGCCAGAATCCCCCCCAGGTCGTACTCGCGCAGGAATTGCAGCCATGCGAGGCCCTGCTGCTGGTAGGGGCGCAACTCGGCGTTCAGACCGGCGGGCGGCGTGACTTCGGCCACGCCCTGAAAGGCGCGCAGGCGGCGGCCCAGGTCCAGCAGGCGGTCGGCCCCCAGCCAGCGCGCGTGCAGCGCCTCGTCCAGCATCGCCAGGCGGGCCGCGTCCAGAACCGGCAGGCGCAGCGGGCCTGCGGGGAGGTCGCGCAGGTGCAGCTCGACCAGCACGCTGAGAATGGCCCGCACGCGACCAGCGGGCAGCGGGAGGCGGCGGCCGTCGGGCAAGCGGGCGGTGATGAGGTCGTCGTCCTTCAGGGCGGCCAGGGCTTCGGGCGTGAAAAGTTCGGGACGCTCGGCAATCAGCGAGACGAGAATGGGAATCAGGCTATGGCGCTGGCCGTCCACGACGACGCCCAGTTCGAGCGTGAACCAGCCGCCCTCCTCCTCCGCCTCGCCGTACCAGTCCTCCACCTCCGCGAAGTGGTAGGGGAAGCTGGGGTCCACCTCCACCCGGAAGCCTTTGGCCTCCAGCCTGGGCACCTCGGCGGTCAGGAAGCGTTGCCAGCCGGCCTCGTCAGCGAAGGCGTAGAGGGCATTGGCGCGGGGGTGGCGGATCTGGTCGCCGCGGGGTTGCAGGTTCTGGAGGCGCTTGAGGCCGGTGCGGGTGACCTGTCCGCCCGCCTTCTTCTCGGCGGCGGGGTCGCGGGAAGCCAGGTGCAGCACGCCGCCCTCGTAGTTCTGCCGCTCCAGGTCCAGCGGCCCCCCGTCGTAGTGGTGGGCCAGGTGGGCCACGCCCAGGCGTTCCGTGCCGGTGACCCTGCGCCAGCCCTGGCGGCGGCTGACCTCCACCGCCTCCTCGCGCAGGGTCAGGACGGGCTGGTACTTCAGCGGCGTGCGGACCGTGCGGACGGGGCGGGGGGTGGGCACGTCCAGGCCGGGAAAGCTCTCGCGCAGGGCACGGGCGAAGCTGGCGGCCTGGGCGGGGGGCACGGGGGGCACGCTCAGGAAGGCGTCCTCCAGCGCGGGCGGCAGCGCGGAGGTGAGGCGGCCCAGCAGCCCCGAGGCCTCGTCCACGTACCAGCGGGGCGAGACGGGCAGCACGCGCACACCCCCCGGCAGGGCGACGGTGGGCCGCTGCACCCCGCCCGCGTCCATCTCCCAGTCGTAACCGACCTGCCGCTCGGGGCCGGGGCGCAGGGGTTCCCCCTCGCCCGCCCAGTACAACCGCCCGGTGTCCCGCAGGTGCGCCAGCAGCGTGTCGGTGAGGGGGTGGTTGCCCAGGAACCACGTCTCCTCGCCGCCCTGCACGCCGCTCTCGGCCCCCAGCGCGAGCAGTTGCAGCACGTCGCGGTCGGGGCGGGCGAAGCGGGGCAGGCTCCTGGCATCGGCGGCCCCATGCGACCAGCGCAGCGCGTGGGGCAGCGGATAGACCGAGGTGGGATAGGGGCGACCGTTCAGCAGCGAGGTCCGGCGCACCTGCACCGTGACCACCTCGCGGGCCGAGCGGGCGCGGACCTGCACGTCCAGCTCATACCTCAGCAGCGCCTCGGCGGAGTCCGGCCCGCCGCCCAGGTCCGCCGCGTAGCTGAGCCAGGTTCGCAGCGGGCTGGCGAGGGGCGGGAGGGGGCCAGGGTCGGGGGTGTCCTCTTCGGCTGCGGGTTCGGGGGCAGGCTGGACGGGGGCGGGGAGCGGCCCAGGAGGCCCGTCCCTCTCCCCCGACGCCTCCGCCAGCGCCCGTTCCAGCGCCGGACTCAGCAGCACGCGGACGAGGTGGGGGCAGCCTCTCTTGCCGCAGCCGCAATCGCCCCCCGTAAAGATCCCGGCCTCGTTCAGCAGGAAGGTCTGCCGGTAGAGACGCCCCGCGTCCTTGACCTGAGCGTGGCCCAGGTAGCCGAACTGGGTCCGGGTGAGGTCCAGGTCGGTCACGGCCTTCACGCTCAGGCTCAGCGCCGCACTGACGGCGGGCATGGAGAAAAAGGCCGGGGGAACGCGCTTGAGGTCCATGCTTACACCCGCGTCAGGTCCCTCGGCAGCGGCAGGAACTCGATTTCGGGGTGCTGCTCGGCGGTGTAGTCCAGGTCGTACTTGGAGCGGAACAGCATCACCGGGCGGCCCTGGTCGTCCTCCACGTGGCGGGCGAAACGGGCCACGCTGCCCGCGTCCCCGGCCAGCCAGCGCACGAGCTGGTAGGAAGTCACGTGCAGTTCCACGTCCACGCCGTATTCCTCCGCGAGGCGGGCCTGAAAGACCTCGAACTGGAGGGGGCCGACCGCGCCCAGGTAGGGGTCACGCGCGCCGTCGGTGGGGTAGAAGACCTGCACCACGCCTTCCTCCGCGAGCTGCGTGAGGCCCTTCATGAACGCCTTGCGCTTGCCCACGTCCTTGAGGGCGAGGGTGGCAAACGTCTCGGGCGTGAAGCGCGGGAAGGAGGGCAGCGTCACCTTGGGGTCCACGCTCACCACGTCGCCAATCTGAAAGACGCCGGGGTTCACCAGCCCCACGATGTCGCCGGGGTAGGCCTCCTCCACCTTCTCGCGGTCCTGCGCGAAGAGGGTGTGGGCCTGCGAGAGCCGCAGCTTGCGCCCGGTGCGGGTGTGGGTCACGTCCATGCCGCGCTCGAAGTGCCCCGACATCACGCGCATGAAGGCGGTGCGGTCGCGGTGCTGCTTGCTCATATTGGCCTGGAGCTTGAACACGAAGCCCGCGAAGGGCGCGTCCGGGTCGCGCTCGCCCAGGTTCGTCTCGACGGGACCGGGCGGCGGCGCGAGGTCCACGAAGTTGGCGAGGAAGTGCTCGACGCCGAAATTGTTCATGGCGGAACCGAAAAAGACCGGGGTCAGCTCGCCTGCCAGGAAGGCGGCGGGGTCGAACTCGGGCATCGCGCCCTGGATCAGTTCCACGTCCTCCCGCAGCTTGGCGGCGAGGTCGGAGCCGACGAGGTCCACCAGCCGGGGGTCGTCCAGGCCCGCCGTCTGCATGGGCGCGCGGTGCTTGCCGCCCGACGTGCGCTCGAAGGCCAGCACCTGCCCGGTCTGGAGGTCGTACACGCCCTTGAAGTCCGGGCCGTCGCCGATGGGCCAGGTCAGCGGCACGGCGGTGATTTTCAGCGTGTTCTCGACCTGAGAGAGCAGGTCGAAGGGGTCCTGCGCTGGGCGGTCCATCTTGTTCACGAAGGTCAGGATGGGAATGCCCCGGTTGCGGCATACGGCGAACAGCTTCTCCGTCTGCGTCTGCACACCGCGCGCCGCGTCCAGCACCATCAGGGCGGAGTCGGCGGCGGTCAGGGTGCGGTAGGTGTCTTCCGAGAAGTCCTGGTGGCCGGGGGTATCGAGCAGGTTGACGTGCCGCCCGGCGTACTCGAAGGTCAGCGCCGAGCTGGAAATGGAAATCCCGCGCTGTTGCTCGATGCTCATCCAGTCGGACTTGGTGTGCGAGCGGCCTTCCTTGGCGGTGACGGACCCGGCCTCCTGAATCGCGCCTCCGTACAGCAGCAGCTTTTCGGTGATGGTCGTCTTGCCCGCGTCGGGGTGCGAGATGATGGCGAAGGTCCGGCGGCGGGCGATTTCCTGGTCGAGGTGGGCGGTGGGGATGGTCATGGCCGTACTCCTATGCAAGGGTCCTGCGGGCAGACAGAGGGTGCCCGGCTTGAAAGACAGGGAACAACGCGGCACCTGCGACTCGCGCTACGGGGGCGGGAGGAGGTGCGTCATCCGGACATGATACCGCGTGGGCGGCCCCGCACCGCCAGGGTGGAGGCCGTATCGGGCGGGTGGTACTGTGATTCATGTCTGCTCCGTCACGTTTTCCCGCCGCCGTGATGGCGACCACCATCGCATCCCTGGCCTTTCTCGCCACGGGCTTCGTGGTGGTGCGGGGGCTGGCCGACGTGAAGAACGCCAGCGACGTGATCAACGTGACCGGCAGTGCCCGGCGGAACATCACCTCGGACCTGGCCGTGTGGACCTTTACCCTGCGCAGCAGTGACGACGCGAGCCTCCAGGCCGCCTACCGCGCCTTTCAGGCCGCGCAGCCCACCATCGAGGCGTTTCTGCGCGGGCAGAACTTCAGCGGGGCGGAACTGCGGCGCGAACCCGTGAACGCCGGGCCGCAACCCTACACCGTGATCGAGGACGTGAACGGCGAGAACCGGGAAGTGCAGCACACCCGCTACGCGGTCAGCCAGACCTACCGCCTGCAAGCCACCGACATCCCCAAGCTCCAGCGGGCCATCGGGGCCGCCACCGCCGCCTTCGTGCAGGTCAGCCAGGGCGGCGTGAGCGTCGAGACGGGCGACGTGGAATACCTGTATACCCGGCTGGCGGACGTACGGGTGCAGCTCCTTCAGGAGGCCAGCCAGGACGCCCAGCGCCGTGCCCAGGCCGTCGCCCGGAGTGCCGGAAACACGGTCGGCGCGGTCAAGAACGCCCGCGTCGGCGTCTTCCAGATCACGCCCCGCTTCGAGACCAGCGTGGAGGACACCGGCAGCTACGACACGACCAGCCTGGAAAAGGACGTGACGGCGGTGGTCGAAATCGACTTCGTGGTCCACTGATACGAATTCCGGTCGAGCAGTGACAAAAACCATTCAGCCCGAGCAGGGTGAGGAGGAACGTTGAGGGCTGCTGGGAACGGACGGGACGGAAACCGTATGAGGGGTCAGGGCATACGGGATTGCTCTGATTCCAGGGAATCAACCCAATTTGGTATCAGGAGGCGGCGAAGGTGGCCAGCGCGGCGTCAAGCGTGCCCAGCCGCGTCTGAATCAGCTTTTGCGGCTCGCGGTTGTAGCCTCCGGCCATCACGGTGACGAGCGGCGTGCCGGTCTGCGCGGCCCAGCGGAACACCCGGCTGTCCCGCTCGCGGACCCCGGCGGGCGTCAGGGCCAGGCGGCCCAATTGGTCGCCCTCCAGCACGTCCGCCCCCGCGAGGTAGAAGGCGAAGTCAGGGCGGAAGGCGCGAACGGCGGGCGCGACGACCTCCTCAAGCGCGGCGAGGTACGCCCCGTCCCCGGTCCCGTCAGGAAGGGCCACGTCCAGCCCGCTCTGCTCCTTCTGAAAGGGGTAGTTGTTCGCGCCGTGGACGCTGACGGTGAAAGCGCGGGCCTCGTCTGCCAGCAGCGCCGCCGTGCCGTTGCCCTGATGCACGTCGAGGTCGAGAATCAGGATGCGCCCGGCGTGGCCGTGGTCCAGCAGCCAGCGCGCGGAAATCACCACGTCGTTCAGGAAGGAGAAGCCCTCCGCGTGGTCGCGGTAGGCATGATGCGTGCCCCCACCGAGGTTCAGGCCCAGGCCGCCGGCAAGGGCGTCCCGCGTGGCGGCCAGGGTCGCGCCGCTGGAGAGCAGGCCGCGCTCCACAACGGCCTCGTTCCAGGGAAACCCCAGGGCGCGTTCCTCGGCGCGTGTCACCTCCCCACGTCGCCAGCGGGCGAGGTAGGCCGCGTCATGGACCCGTTCGGCGTATGACCAGTCCAGCCGGGGGGCGTCGAGCAGGGGCAGCCGCGCCTCAGCCCCGGCCAGCAGCCGTTCCACGAACTCGCGCGGGAGGAACTGCCGCCGGGGAGGGGGTCCCCCCGCATACGCCGCACGGCGGAAGGCAGTCCAGGCACGGGGGAAGGGGGAGGGCATGGGGTCAGGGTAGGGCGTACGAGGAGCGGTCAGCTATCAGCCGTCAGCTTTTAGCCTTCAGCAGTCAGCCAGAAAAGCTGAAGGCTGACCGCTGACAGCCTCCTTATGCTGTCCCCATGAATCCCCTGATGCAGCGCCTGGGCCTGCGCGTGCCCATCGTCCAGGCCCCGATGGCAGGCGGCCCGAGTACGCCCGAACTGGCAGCGGCGGTATCGCAGGCGGGTGGCCTGGGGAGCCTGGGTGCGGCTTACCTGACCCCGGCGCAGCTTCGGGAGGCGGCGGGAGCGGTGCGGAGGCTGACGGACCGCCCCTTCGCGCTGAACCTGTTCGTGCCCGAACCCCGGCCCGCCGTCACGGAGGAAGAGGTGGCGGCAGCGGTGGCCGACCTCGTGCCGCTGCACGCGGAGCTGGAGTTGCCCCCGCCCGCCCTGCCGGAGCGCGTGCGGGAGGACTTTGAGGCACAGTTTGAGGCGGTGTTGGAGGTCAAGCCCGCCGTCTTTTCCTTCGCGTTCGGGCGACTGGGGCGGCCAGAGATGGCGGCTCTGCAAGCGGCGGGAACGCTGGTCATCGGCACGGCGACCGGGGTAGAGGAAGCCCGCGCCCTGGCAGCAGACGGTGTGGACGCGGTGGTGGCCCAGGGCGGTGCGGCAGGGGGGCACCGGGGCGGCTGGGGCCAGGACGAACTGGCGGACACACTGGCGCTGACGCGGGCGGTGGCGGAGGCTGTGGCCCTTCCCGTCATTGCGGCGGGCGGCCTGATGAACGCGGCGGACGTGCGGGCAGCGCTGGATGCCGGGGCGAGCCTCGTGCAGTGCGGCACGGCCTTTCTGCGGGCGACCGAGGCGGGCACCTCCGCGCCGTACCGGTCGGCCCTGGCGGCGGCGCAACCGGGAGCCACGACGCTCACACGGGCCTTTTCGGGGCGTCTGGCACGCGGCCTCGCCAACCGGGTGACGGCAGAGGTGGGGCGGCCTCTCCCCTATCCTCTCCAGAATGGCCTGACCCGCCCGCTGCGAACGGCCGCCGCCAGCGCGGGCCGGGCCGAGTTCCTGAGCCTCTGGGCCGGCGAGGGCGCGCACCGGGGGCGGGAAGGCAAGGCGGCGGAGATTCTGGGGGACCTGTGGCCGGAGTAACCCTGCGCCCCCTCCAGCCCGGCGACGAGGAAGCAGCCGTCCGCTGGGCCGCCGACCGCGAATTCTGCCTGGCGACGGGGTGGACGGTCGGCCTCGCGCCCCGCAAGGTTCGGGAACACTGGGCGCGAATCATCGTGGGGGCCGGGCCGGACTTCCTGCGGCTGGGGGTGGAGGTGGAGGGGCGGCTGACCGGGTATGTAGACCTGGCGAACCTGACGCCGATTTCCGGCGAGTTCGGTATCGCTATAGGCGAGCGGGCGTGGTGGGGCCGGGGACTGGGGACGGCGGCGGGGCAGCGGATGCTCGCGCACGGCTTCCATACGCTCGGCCTGGACACCATCACCGCCGAGGTTCACGCCCCCAACCTGCGCTCGCACGCGCTGATGCGGCGGCTGGGCTTTCGGGAAACCGGGGTGGGCGGGCCGGACAGCTACCGGGGAGAACTGGTGGAGACGGTGTGGTATGTGCTCACCCGGCCTGACTGAATAGCGCCCCTCCCCCTTCGGCCCCCCCATTCGGCCAGGCTCCGCGCCCCGCCATTCGCCCGGCGTGTTTTCCGGGCCTGCGCCGCACCATAGGGGCATGACGAACTTTGATGAGATTTCGGCAGGGATAGCGGACGCCGCGCAAACGGCGGGAAACAGTGTGGTGACGGTGATGGGCGGCGGCCCGGTCAGCGGCACGGTCATTGCAAACGAGCAGGTGCTGACGGTCGCGCACGTCCTGCACGGCGACGAGGTGAGCGTGTGGACGGCGGACGGCCAGGAACGGCCAGGAACCGTGCTGGGCCGTGACCCGGTAACGGACCTCGCCCTGGTGCGGGTGGAGGGGCTGAACGTGACGCCCTTCACGCCCAGCGCGGGGGCACGCCTGGG
This sequence comes from Deinococcus carri, assembly GCF_039545055.1. Lineage (NCBI taxonomy): Bacteria > Thermotogati > Deinococcota > Deinococci > Deinococcales > Deinococcaceae > Deinococcus > Deinococcus carri. Next base: position 103,262 of record NZ_BAABRP010000007.1, on the reverse strand, counting down.
CGAACTGCTGCTCGCGGTGGGCCGCCCGCCGCACGGCCTTCAGGTCAGCCTGGGCCTGATGCAGCGGGCAGGTGCGCCCGAACGCGGCCTGCTGCGCGGCTGGCTGCACGCCGGGGCCGCGCCTTTCCGGGGCGTGTCGGGCGGCGCGCTGGTGGACGCGCGCGGCGGGCTGGTCGGTGTGCTGAACGCGGGTGTGCAGCGGGGCACCCTGCTGGCCGTGCCGGTCGCCCACGCCCTGCGGACTGCCGAAGCCCTCGCCGCGAGTGGCCGGATGCCGCGCGGCTACCTGGGCCTGGCGACACAGCCCGTCCACTTCCCGGACCCCGCCCAGGCAGAGCAGGGCGAAGAGGCGCATGAAGCCCGGCGCGGGAGGGGTGGCCCGCACCGCCACGGTCCCGACCGTCGGGGGCCGCAGGGCTGGGGACCGGACCAGCGCGGGCCGTGGGGTCGCGGGGGTCGGGGCGGACCCTGGGGACCGCGTGGCCGGGGCGGCAGGGTCGGCCTGACCGTCGTGCAGGTGGAGGAAGGCAGCCCCGCCGCGCAGGCCGGGTTGCTGGTCGGGGACGTGCTGCTGGCCCTGGACGGCGAGGTCATGCGCGACCCGCGCGAACTGCTGGAGCGCGTGCGCGAGCGGGCCGGAGAGCCGCTCCGCCTGCGTGTGCTGCGCGGCGGCCAGGAAACGGACCTCACCGTGACCGTGGGAGAACGCTGAACCATGCCGTCCCCCGCCCCCGCCTCCCCGGTAGCATCGGCTATGGTGCCCGCTTCCACACTCCCGACCGTGCAACTGGCCCTGGGGTCGCCCCTGGTGGCGGCGGGGGTGCGTGCCCTGCTGGCGAGTGTGGGCGTGAGCGTGGTGGAGGAGGGCGGGACCGTGCTGGTCGTGGACGACGCCTGGCTGGGCCGCAGCGCCGAACTCGCCCAGGCGGGCGCGGTGGTCGCGGTCGGGTCGGTCGCCTGGGCGGGGGTGCTGCCGGAGGTCGCGCCGGGGGGCTGGGCCGCCCTGCCCTCCGACGCCACGCCCGCCGAACTGCTGGCCGGGGTTCTGGGCGCGGCGGCGGGCCTCGCGGTGCTGCCGCCCACGCTGCTGCCCCCTCCGTCCCTGAGCGCAGAAGAAGACGAGGAGGAGGACCTGCCCCTGACCGGCGACGTGACCCTGACCCCCCGCGAGCGGGACGTGCTGGCCCTGCTGGCCGAGGGCCTGAGCAACAAGCGGGCCGCCCGCGAACTGGGCGTGACCGAAAGCACCGTGAAGTTCCACGTGCAGGCCGTCTATTCCAAACTGGGCGTGCAGAGCCGCGCAGCGGCGGTGGCACGGGGGATTCAGCTGGGGCTGGTGAGCGTGTAGGCGAGCAACCTGACTCCTGTACCTCACCATTTCCAGAAGACGACGACATTCCTTCTACACTGTGCGCATGTCCCAGGTCGTCAATCCCTTTAGGGCGGTGCCCAGAAAGGTTGCCGAACCTTTCTGGGCCGAACGGAGTGAGAAACCGTGATGAGGGCGGCGCGCAGTGGAGTTGCCGCCCAGGACACGCGGCAACGTAACGGAGCGCCGCCCTAAGGGGCAGGACGCGGCGGCCCGCTACGCTGCCGGACGGCCCTTCTTCCATCCGCTGTTCATGGAGCGGCTCGTCCCCCTGCTGACCGGGCGAAGGCTGGGGGCGGACGTGCGTGCGGTACAGGCCTGTCGAGTGTCGCTCTGGCAGAGGTGGTAGAACTCGTGCTGTCCTTTGATACTAAATTGCGTTGATTCCTAAGGAATCAACCGAGCGGAGCGAGCAGCAAAAACTACGGGGTTGCGGCGATGGACGGACATCTGGCGCTTTCCCAGATGTCCGGGAATCAGAGCAATCCCGTATGACACCTCTGAAGCGATGCTGGCCCACGCCGCTCCGCACGCGCGCGTGCTCTATGCGCAGGCGAGAGCCGAGGCACTGCCCCTGCCCGACCACACCCTTGACGTACTGACCGTCGCCCAGGGCTTTCACTGGTTCGACCAGAAAGCCTTTCTGACCGAGGCGCGGCGCACCCTGGGGCCGACAGGGGTGCTGTTCCTGTATGACCTCTTTTTCCTGGGGCAGATGCCGGGGCGGGAGGATTTCGCCGCGTTCGTGCAGGCGTATGGGCTACGCTACCCGGCCCCACCCCGGCACCGTTCCGCATATGGCTACGGCTTTGGTGTGGCGGAGGCGCGGCAGGCGGGCTTCTCCTTTTGCGAGGAACGCTTCACGCACCCGCTGACCTTCACCCGGCCCGCGCTGGTGGCCTATCTGCTCACCCATTCCAACACCATCGTCGCCACAGAGGGAGGCCGCGAGACGCCGGAGGAGGTGGCGGCCTGGCTCGACCTGGAGCTGCGACCCTTCCTGCCAGATGGAGAGGAGCGGACTCTCCTCTTCGGCGGCCTGCAAATGGTGCTGAGGCCGCTGGCGCTCTGAGCGTTACCCTTCCCCTATGCGCCTCGCCGTTTTTGGAGACATTCACGGCAACCTCCCCGCCCTGCGGGCCGCCCTCACGGACATGCGGGCGCAGGCGTTCGTCTGCCTGGGCGACGTGGCGATGGACGGCGCGTGGCCGCGCGAATGCGTGGCAGAGGTGGCGGCGCTGGGGTGCCCGGTCGTGCGGGGGAATGCCGACCGGGAGATGCTGGAGCCTGTCCGCCCCTTCACGCCGCGCGGCTTCCCGGACGAGCGGGAAATCGGGAACTGGAGCGCCGCGCAACTGACGGACAGCGACCGGGAAGTGTTGCGCGACTACGTGCCTGTGGCCGAACGCCCCGACCTGCTGTGTTTTCACGGCAGCCCCGAGCGCGACAACGAGGCGCTGACGGCGCAGACGCCGGACACGCGGCTGGAAGAGTTGCGCGCCAGCTATGGAACGCATCCCGTCTGGATCGGCGGCCACACCCACAAGCCTCTGCTGCGGACGCTGGACGGCTGGACGCTCCTGAATCCCGGTAGTGTGGGCCTGCCCTTCGAGCGGCGCGGCGAGCGGTACGTGAACCTGGCCCGCGCCGAATATCTGCTGCTGGACCGTGGAACGGGCGGCTGGCAGTCCACTTTCCGCACCGTGCCCTACGACGTGGAGGAGGTGCGGCGGGGCATCCTCGCCTCGGGAATGCCGCACGCGGCGTGGGCGGCGGGGGACTGGGTGGACAGGTAGCGGCGGCCCTTACGCCCCGGAATCCCGGCGATTCGCGCGCGCCCTGACCCGGCGGGCCGCCCGCGCGTGGGCCTCGTCCAGCAGCGGCCAGAGGGTTTGCAGAGTCTCTGCACCGGGGTTGAGGACGCCTATCCAGCCCATCGGCGCGTAGGTGGGATGCGGCATGAGCTGGTCGAGCGCCGCGAAGTCGTGCCCCGTCTCTACCACCGCTGACCCGTCGCCGCGCGGGAGTTCCCCGAACAGCGCGCGGTAGGTTTCCGGGGTCACGCCGACATTGAGTCGGAAGACGCCGGGGCGATCCAGCCGGGCGACCCGCTCGTAGGGGTCACTGGTGACGAGGGTGGCGAAGGGCATCCGGCGGTCCGGATCCAGTTGCCCACAGGCGAAGAAAAAGAAGTCGCCCATAGCCTCGACCACCTCGGTATCCGGGTAACGGTGGACAACAGCCTCGCGGATAGCCTGCTCGTTCATGCTGAACCTCCCCGGAAGCGCGGGCTTCCGACTCCCACGCTGGCTGAGAACCGTGAGCGAACTTCGGGGCAGTCTCTTGAGCCGGCCTTCATCAGAGAGACGCCAGCCACGCTGGGGCAGCCTTCGCACCCACCTGCTAGCCTGTCCCCCATGAGTGTCCACCTGAACGCCCAAACCGGCCAGATTGCCGAAACCGTCCTGCTGCCCGGCGACCCCCTGCGCGCGCAGCACATCGCGGAAACGTTCTTTGAGAACCCGGTGCAGCACAACTCCGTGCGCGGCATGCTGGGCTTTACCGGCACCTACAAGGGCCAGCGCGTCAGCGTGCAGGGCACCGGCATGGGCATCGCCAGCTCGATGATCTACGTGAACGAGCTGATTCAGGACTACGGCTGCCGGAACCTGATTCGCGTGGGCACCTGCGGCAGCTACCAGCCGGACGTGCATGTGCGCGACCTGGTGCTGGCACAGGGGGCCTGCACCGACAGCAACATCAACAATGTCCGTTTCGGCCAGAAGAACTTCGCCCCGATTGCCGACTTCGGCCTGCTGCTGCGTGCCTACCAGATCGCCCAGGAGCGCGGCTTCACCACCCACGTCGGCAACATCATGTCGAGCGACACCTTCTATCACGACGATTTCGACCAGTACAAAATCTGGGCGCAGTACGGCGTGCTGGCCGTCGAGATGGAAGCCGCCGGGCTGTACACCCTGGCCGCCAAGTACGGCGTGAGGGCGCTGACCATCCTGACAGTCTCCGACCACCTCGTGACGCGCGAGGAAACCACCGCCGAGGAGCGGCAGAAAACCTTTAACGGCATGATTGAGGTGGCGCTGGACGCCGCGCTGGGGCTGTAGGAGCGGTCAGCTTTCAGCCATCAGCAGGGGAAGCGAGAACCTTCCCCTGCTCTTGTCGTTTCACACGGCCGCCACTTGCGTCCGCCGGGCCGCTCCGGTGACGCCTACACCGCGCCCCCCGTCCTCCTGAGTCGCGCAATGAAAAAGCCGTCCAGGCCGTCCTCCGGCACCGTCAGCACCCCCTCCCCGGCGGGCGCGACGGGCAGGCCCAGGTCGGGCAGGGGGTCCGGCGTGAACTCGGGATGCGCCGCCAGGAAGGTCCGCACCACCTCCTCCCCTTCCTGCGGGGTCACGCTGCACACGCTGTAGACCAGCAGGCCGCCGGGTTCGACGAGTGCAGCGGCGTTCGGGAGCATCCGGGCCTGGAGGTCGGCCATCTCGGCCACCGCGCCGGGCGTGAGGCGCAGCTTGATTTCCGGGTGGGCGCGCAGGGTGCCGGTGCCGGTGCAGGGCGCGTCCAGCAGCACCAGCGGCGCGGGCGGCACCTTCAGCGGCGTGGTCAGGTCGTGCGTCAGGAAGTCGGCATGCAGGCCCAGACGCTTCAGGTTGGCGCGGGCGGCGGCGTGCTTGCGGGCGGCCACATCCACACTCGTCACCTGCGCGCCCCGCGCGGCCAGCATCGCGGCCTTGACCCCCGCGCCCCCGGCGAGGTCGAGGACGTGCCGGTTCTCCACGTCCCCGAGCGCGTCGACCACACCCAGACTGGCCGGGTTGATGGGCTGGGCCTGCCCCTGGCGGTACGCGGCCGTCTCGCGCAGGGGGCGGGCGAGGGTCACGCGGTCCACGTCATTCGGGCCGGGTTCCACCACGCTGCCCTCGGCCTCCAGGGTCCTGGCCCCCGCTTCCGACAGGCTCAGCCAGAGGGGCTGGGGCTGAAGCTGGTCGGCCAGCACGGCGTCCGCGCGTTCGCCGTAGGCCGCGCGGAAGGTTGCAATGAGCCACTCGGGCAGCGCATAGCGGGTTTCTTCCGTCTCGGCGGGCCGCTCGACGCGCCGCAGCACCGCGTTCACCAGACCGGGCGGGGCCAGACGGGCCATCCGCGCAACGTTCACGTACTCGCTGACGACCGCGTGCGGGGGTGTGCCCAGTACCAGTTTCTCGAAGGTTCCGGCCAGCAGCAGCGCCCGCGTCTTGGGATGCGTCTCGCCCTGGAGCAGCGGGGTCAAGGCGGCATCCAGCATCGGCACATACCGTAGGGTGCCGTAGACGAGGTGCGTCGCTAGGCCCGCGTCCCGCGCAGGCAGCCGCGCCTCCGCGAGCGCCGCGTCCAGCGCCGGGGCCGCGAACGTCTCGCCCGCCAGCACGCGCGTCAGCACACGCACGGCCAGCGCGCGGGCCGGGTTGAAGATGGGGCGGGGGGCAGTCATGAGGGGCAGGATAGAGGGATGAGGGGTGGGGGATGAGGGATGAGCAAGAAAAGGGCGTGCTGGAAGCTGTTTCCTCCTCGCCCCTTGCAACAGCGGGAAGAGGGGTAGCAGGCACCCGCCTGCCTTTTCCAAAAAGCAGAGGCCCCGGCGCACGCCGAAGGCCCCTGCTCATCACCCATCACCCGTCACTCATCCCTCAAACCTGCGCTCCCTCCGCCCCGCGCACCTGGGGCCGGGCAATCAGCGTCCAGACCAGCAGGGCCGCCAGGACACCGCCGCTGAGCAGATAGGGGGCGGCGTGCCCGGCGCTCTGGTACAGGCCGGTCCCGATCAGGGGGCCGGTCATGCGCCCCAGGGCGAGGGCGCTGCTGTTCAGCCCCGCGACCGCGCCCTGCCCGTTGCTTCCCACGCTGAGAGACAGCGCGGCGCTGAGGCTGGGGCCGAGGATGGCGCTGCCGATGCCGATAACGGCGAGGGCGGCGGTGATGGTCCAGTAGGTCGACGTAAGCGGCAGCAGGAACATGCCCGCACCCATCACCAGCAGACCGGCGGCAATCAGCGGGCCGGGAGCGATCTTCTTGCTAAGGGGCCGCATCGCGCCGCCCTGCACCGCCGCCGCGAGCAGGCCGAAGATGGCGAGCATCCCGCCGACCGTCTTCGCCGTCTGGGCCGCCGTGAGGCGCAGCGTGTCCTGCACATAGAAGGCGATGGTCTGTTCCATCCCGACACTGGCGAGGGTGTACAGCGCGCTCACGGCCAGGAACAGCAGGATGCCGGGGTGGCGCAGCAGCGCGCGGCGGTCGCCGGGGGCCGAGGCCGCGGCATCCGCCCGGCGCGTCTCGGGGAGGGCAAAGGCGGCGGCCAGGGCGGTCAGCAGGCCCAGCCCCGCGCTGAAGAAGATGGGCACGGTCAGCCCGAAGCCCGAGAGCAGCCCACCCAGCCCCGGACCGAACACCACGCCCAGGCCAAAGGCCGCGCCGATCAGCCCCATCGCGGCGGCGCGGTCACGAGTGCTGCTCAGGTCGGCCATCATCGCCTGGGCGGTGGGCAGGGTGGCGCTGGAGAGGATGCCCCCCAGCAGCCGGGAGGCGACCAGCAGTACGAACAGCGTTGTGCCCGCCAGGACGCCCTGTGCGCCCAGCGACGCGAGCAGGCCAAACAGCCCGAAGCTCAGCGAGAAGCCCACCAGCCCCAGCAGCAGCACCGGCTTGCGGCCCACGCGCTCGCTGCGGCTGCCCCAAATGGGGGCGAACACGAACTGCGCCAGACTGTAGGCGGTCGAGAACCACCCGATCTGTGTCTCGGTCAGGCCGAGCTGCCGACCCAGCGGAGCGATGATGGGAAACAGCACGCTGAGGCCCAGCATGGCGATGAAGATGGTCAGGAACAGGATTAACTTTGCCCGGCCGACAGACGCCTGCCCGGGGAGAGGAGGAGGAGTGGCAGTCATGCCCCCAGTTTAGCACTTCTCCTGACCGGTCGGTCAGGCGTGGGGGCAGGAGATACCTCCAACCTCCCCCTAGTTTGGAGTCGGTCCAGGAAGGCGGCTTTTTTGTGACTGAGACGTTAAAAAACGCCCATGCCCATCCATTGTCATGTGGCTGTCACCCGTCTATACTTTTTCCAGGTCGCTGCGAAGATGTACGCTGCCGGTGTCATTCCTTTCGAGCAGGACACCCGGCGGCAGGCTGAGCAGGTTGCCAGAGCGACACGCATTCACTGGAAGCGGTTCAACCGCACCTGAAGGAGCAAGGATGAAAAGAGCACTGACTGTTCTGTCTCTCGCCCTGCTGGGCAACGCCAGCGCCGCCACCCTCACCGTGTGGACGCATTTCGGTGCCACCTCTGCAAACGAGCTGACGTGGCTCAAGGACCAGGCCCAGGCCTTCGAGAAGAAGACCGGGAACCGAGTGCAGCTGGTCAACGTGCCCTTCGAGCAGATTCCCGACAAGTTCATCCAGAGCGCGCCCAAGGGCCAGGGACCGGACCTGCTGGTCACGCAGCCCCACGACCGCATCGGGCAGTTTGCCGCGGCGGGCGTCATCGAGCCGATGGACAAGTACGTCACCAGCCGCAGCGACCTCGACAAGACGGCGGTCAATGCCATGACCTACAAGGGCAAGCTGTTCGGCCTGCCCATGTTCGCGGAGTCGGTGGCCGTGGTCTACAACAAGAAGCTGGTGCCCAACGCCCCGGCGAGCTGGAACGAGTTCCTGAAGGTGGCGCAGGCCAACACCGGGGGCGGCAAGTTCGGCTACTTGGAAGACCTCAGCGAGGCCTACCGCAACTACGGCGTCATCAGCGCCTACGGCGGCTACGTCTTCAAGAACAATAACGGCACCCTCAACGTGAAGGACGTGGGCCTCGCCAACGCCGGGGCCGACAAGGCTTCGGCCTTCCTGAACGACCTGCGCTACAAGTACAACCTGGTGCCCGAGGGCGTAAGCAGCGACGCCGCCAAGAGCGCCTTCCTGGACAACCGCCTGGCGATGTTCCTGACCGGCCCCTGGGACATGGGCGACATCAAGAAGGCGGGCATCAGCTACGGCATCATGCCCTTCCCCACCCCTCCCGGCGCGAGCGGCAAGTGGAGTCCCTTCGTGGGCGTGCAGGGCGTGATGCTCAGCGCCTACAGCAAGCAGAAGGCCGCCGCCGCGCAGTTCGCCCGGCAGCTCGTGAGCAGCGACGCGCAGGTGAGCTTCAACAAGGCCGGCGGGCGTATCCCGGTGAGCCTCTCGGCCCGCACCAAGCTCAAGAGTGACCCGGTGGTCGCGGGCTTCGGCCGGACCATCAGCATGGGCACCCCGATGCCCAACGTGCCCGAGATGAGCGCCGTGTGGGGGCCGTGGACCAACGCCATCGCCCAGAGCGTGCAGAAGCCCAGCCCCAACTACACGCAGATCCTCGACAAGGCCGTTCAGGAAATCAACGCCAACATCAAGTGAGGCGTGAGGATGCGCTTCCCTCTCCGGGCGGTGCATCCTCTTTCCGGCTGGTATAGCCCCCTAGAGCAGCGGACAGGAGCGCCCTTTCCTGCCGCTGCTCTTTCGTGCTGCGGCTCGCCGCTTTCCTGAGTTCTGGAGGTTTCTGTCCCCATGACCGCGACCCTGCGTTCCAAGTCCCCGCGCGCCGCTGCTCCCCCGGAGGGCGCGAGCGGCGTGCTGCTGGCAGTCCTCGTGCTGCTGCTGCTGGTGGGCGGCGCGGCCCTGATCGGCTGGCTGCTGTCGGGCCTGACGGCCAGCGTGTTTCCCGAGGCCCCGCCCGCCCTGATCCTGGTGTACGCGCTGGGCGCGCTGCTGCTGGCGATGCCGCTTACTGCCCGCCTCTTTCCCTGGATCACCAACTGGTTTTACCTGCTTCCCGCGCTGGTGTTCCTGGCGGCCTTCACGTTGCTGCCCATCATCATGACCGTGAACTACGCCTTCACCAACTACAGCGGGCAGAACAGCGGCAACCCCGACTCCGCCGTGCGCACGGAAGCGGCCCTGTCGCCCGACCGCCGCACCGTCACGCTGGCCGAGATTCCTGAAGGTGGGAATGTCCAGACGTACCTGAAGTGCAAGGCGGCCACCTGCGCGGGCGACACCCTGGTGCTGCTGGAGGAGGACGCCGTCACGCCCCTGCGGGCACGTATCGCCAGCGCCGCAGGCCGCACGGTCACGCTCGCCGCGCCGGTCGCGCCGGGCTTCGACGTGGCGACCGCCACCCGCCTCAACCGCTACGACTCCGTGGGGCTGGCGAACTTCCGCGAGATCTTCGCCAAGGCGAGCAGCGCCCTGTGGCCGGTCTTCGTCTGGACGGTGGTCTTCGCCTTTTCCACGGTGGTCCTGAATGCCGTCGCGGGTCTGATCCTGGGCATCCTGCTCTATAACAAGCGTCTCAAGGGCCGCAACATCTACCGCACGCTGCTCTTTCTGCCCTGGGCGATTCCCGCCGTGATCAGCGTGCAGATGTGGGCGGCGCTGCTCAACCAGCAGTTCGGCATCGTGAACAAGACGCTGGGGCTGCTGGGCCTGGCCGCCGTGCCCTGGCTGATCGACCCGCTGTGGGCCAAGATCAGCGTGCTGCTGGTCAACCTCTGGCTGGGCTTCCCGTACATGATGACGGCCACCATCAGCGCGCTGGGTACCATCAACGACGACCTGTACGAGGCGGCCAGCATCGACGGGGCGAGCCGCTGGCAGCAGATTCAGAACATCACGCTGCCGCTGCTGCGCCAGTCCTTTACCCCCATCCTGCTGTCGAGCTTCGCCTTCAACTTCAACAACTTCACCATCATCTACCTGCTCACGGCGGGCGGGCCGGGCGGACCCGGCGGGCCTCCGGTCGCGGGGCACGAGAGCACGGCGGGCGGCACCGACATCCTGCTCTCGTGGGGGTACAACAATGCCTTCGGCGCGGCGGGCGGGCAGAACTACGCCCTCGCCAGCGCCATCGCGCTGATCATCTTCTTCCTGACGCTGGCGATCAGCCTGGTGAACTTCAGGGCGGCGGGCGTGTTCGAGGAGGCCCGCCGATGACGGGCGCGGCGCAACCGGCCCCCGAACGGCCCAGCGAGGTCTACGTCCATCGCGAACCCGGTCCCCTCCGCCGCGCCCTGCCGTGGCTGGTGCTGGCCTCCCTGCTGGTGGTGCTGGGCGTGCTGGGCTACTTCCTGGCGAAGAACATGGCGGGCCGACCCAAGAGCTTCACCATCTACTTCGTGGAGGGCGGCTGGAAGAGGTTCCTGCTGGGGCTGCTGGCCGCCTGCGGGGTGCTGGCGCTGACCAGCCTGATCGGGCAGCAGTGGGGCCGCTGGCGCACCGGGCGCAGGATCAGCTACCTCGCCGTGCTGGGGGATCAGCTCACGCACCTGTTTCTGATTCTGGTCGTGCTGATCGCCATCTACCCGCTCTTTTACGTGCTGCTGGCGGCCTTCGACCCGCGCAACAGCCTCTTTGCCTTCCCCAACTTCGGGGACCCCAACATCCTCTACCGCTCGGGGCTGCTGCCCGATGTGGGCAAGCTCAGCCTGGAGAACTTCACGCGGCTCTTTAACGGCGTGCAGATTCCCGCCTGGCAACTTGCCCTGGCGGTGGTGGGCGGGGCGGCGCTGGCCGTGCTGCTGCTGCTGGCGCTGGTAGGCCGCCTGGGGCGCGAGTCGGAGGGCCTCTCGCGTGGCCGCACCTGGGCGCTACGCGTGCTGGCGGTCGCGCTGGCCGTGCTGGTGGTGTTCGTGACCCCCGCGCAGTTCACCGGGCAGGACAACGAGAGCCGCTTCCTGCTGTCGGTCCGCAACACGCTGCTGGTGTCGGGCCTGACGGGCGTGCTGGCCATTCTGCTCTCCACGACCGCCGGCTACGCGATGGCGCGGCTGCGCTTTCCGGGCCGCTTCCAGACGCTGCTGTTTTTCATCTTCATCCAGATGTTCCCGGTCTTTCTGGCGCTGGTCGCCGTGTACGCGCTGATGGTGCTGCTGGGCCTGACCAATACCTTTACCGGCCTGATCCTGGCTTACAGCGGCGGCGCGATCGCCTTCAACACCTGGATTTTCAAGGGGTACGTGGAGTCGCTGCCCGAGTCGCTGGAGGAAGCGGCGATGGTGGACGGCGCGACCCGCTGGCAGACCTTCCTGCGAGTGGTGCTGCCGCTCTCGGGCGGGATGCTGGCCTTTATTTTCCTGAACCAGTTCATCGGCACCTACGCCGAGTTCATCCTGGCGAACGTGCTGCTGACCGGCGTGGAGAAGTGGACGGTCGGCGTGATGCTGCTGAGCTTCACCCAGGGGCAGTTCAGCACCAAGTGGGGCGTGTTCGCCGCTGCCGCCATGCTGGGCGCGCTGCCAATCGTGGCGCTGTTCTACGGTTTCCAGCGGTACTTCGTGGGCGGGGCCGTCGCGGGCGGCGTGAAGGAATAGGGACGGCACGCAGCAAGGTTCAGCGACCTTGCTGCATCGGGCGGACACTCACCCTTTCAAGTCAAGGCCCCCGGCTCGACTCCGGGGGCCTGATTCTGTTTCGGTCTACCCCCCGGCCACCAGGCGGTCAATCACCGCGCGCAGGCCGAAGGCGAGTTCCTCCTCGAAGGAGGGCAGGTCGGCCTGCTCGCGCATCTCGGGCGAGGAGGTCGCGTTCTCGGTCAGTTGCTGCCAACCCAGTGATAGGGCGTACAGGTGCATCAGCAGGCGGCGGGTCACGTCTGGCTCAAAGGGCAGCCGCGCCTCCACATCCTGGGTCAGGCGCTGGAACTCCTGCTTGAACTTCCGGGCGAGTTCCGGGCGTACATTGCGTTCCAGCACGGTGCCCAGCAGGATCAGCAGGCGGCGCAGCGGCTCCTGGTCGCGGGCCGACTGGAGCAGCACCCGCGCCATCTCGTCGGGCGTCTGGGGCTGGCGCTCGTCGAGCAGCGCCGTGAGCTGCTCCAGCCAGCGCTGGAGATGCTCGGCCAGCAGCGCCAGGAACAGCTCCTCCTTGGTCTCGAAATACAGGTACAGCGTCCCCTTGGCCAGCTTCACCTCGCGGGCCACCTGGTTCATGCTCAGCTCGGCATAGGGCGTGGTCGTCCAGAGACGCTCAGCCGCGCGCAGGATGTCGTCGCGCCGCTGGCCCTTCTCCTCGGGGCTGCGGGCGCGGGCGGGACGGGGAGATTCGCTGACCACGGGTCAGATCGTACACCTTCAGGTCTTCCTCAGGTGTGAAGAGCTTCATGCCAGAGTGGTCAGTAAAGAGGCCGGAGCGGCTACCCAACGTCTGTTCCGGTTCATCACACATTCCGTGGTAACGCTTATTTGCCCGTGAGCTGCGCCGCCTCTTGTCTTAAGGCCAGGGCAAGTCCCGCTCACTGAGGTCCCCGGCCCACTGCCTAGGGTGAACAGCAGAGGGGACAAGGAGCGGGTATGGACTCACAGATCAATAACCGGATCGAAGACGCCCTGAGCAATCACGAAGCCCTGGAACAGCTCGCGCAGCGGCTGCAACCGGCCCTGAAGGAGGCTGAGCGCCATCTGCCGGCCGGGGTCCTCCGCCTGCTGCACGGCGAGTCGCTGGGCCACCCCCTGCATCCCATCCTGATTCACCTGCCGCTGGGAGGCTGGTTGATTGCCGGGGTGCTGGACTTCGTACCCGCGTCACCGTCGGCCGAGCGTGAACACGCGGCCGACCTGGCCCTGCTGCTGGGCACCCTCGGCGGAGTGGGGGCCGTGGCGGCGGGCTGGACCGACTGGTCCAACACACGGGGTCAGGCCCGCCGCACCGGGCTGCTGCACGGCACCCTCAACGAGACGGCCCTGCTGCTGAACGCGGCCTCCCTGCTGGCCCGCAAACGGGGTCGGCGCAGGCTGGGCAAGACCCTCTCTGGCACGGCTCTGGGCCTGGCACTCGTCGGCGGCTTCCTGGGCGGGCAACTGGTCTACCGACACGGCCTGGGAGTCGGGCACACCCTGTCGGTTCCCCAGGGCTAGGGCCGCGCCCTCCCCACAGGCGAGAGGCCCCGCATCAAGACGGGGCCTCCGGGCAGTTGGGGACGAGGTCAGCCCTTGGTCGGGTCCAGCAGGTCCGGTCCCTGTTCGCCCACACCCTCGACATGGTCGTCGACGTATTCCTCGGAGGGCCTGGCTCCCTCCACCTGCCGCGCGCCGCGCCCCGGCTGCATATCCAGGCGGTCGGCCTCCGCCTCCGTCAGATCCGTGCTGAAGGTCGGGTTGTTGTCTCCGCCCTCCTTCTGCGCGTTCAGTTCTTCCTGCTCTTGCTGCCGCTGGTTCTGGTCATTCTGATCTTCACGGGTCATCAAAAACCTCCTGGTGAGTCAGGACCCTCTGGTGCAGCCCTGCTGATGGGGGTCAGCATACGCTCCGGGCCACCGGACGCCCTCACAGATAACGGATTCCTCAACCGCGTCCTCAAGCGCAGAGGTGGCGCGCGGTGGAGCGGCCGACCAAGAATGCGGCGGCAGAACGGAGCGCTGGCCTGGGCATCTTCAGAGGCGGGTGGCGGGACCAAAATGCCCCCGCCCACCCCTCTATGGCTGAGACTGACTTTGGCCTCGGACGATACGACCCGGCGTCCAAAAACCTCGACCAGTAGAGGGAAAGTGAAGTTGGGACGGCCCAACCCTTCGCCCTGCACCTGACCTGGGCACATGACGACGACCGCCCGCGACTGCGGCAGGCCGCGGCCCTGTCCGCTGATGGCCCGCAGGAGGAGGAGCGGGACGAGGTCGCCTTCTACGGCGACCTGCTGATGGCGCTGCTCCGCAGGGGCGTGCAGCGGATGGAGTTCAGGCCGCAGGGCGTTCTCGCATTCATGCCGGATGCGCGGGAGCAGGACGGGATTGCCTTTGTAGGTGAGGGGCTGGTGTTCACGCCCCGGTCATGAGGTCCTCTCCGGCCGGGGAGGCGGCGTGGGCGGCACAGAAAGATCATTGTCAAATACGGAGGTTACGGAACCTGGCCTGACAGGGCGCTACCTTGCCGGGCCATGCGACGTCTCATCATTACAGCCCTGGCCGCTCTTGCTGTGGAGAGCGAAGCGGCGACCTACACTCTGAACCGGGTCAGCCATTACAACGCCGTGCGAAGTCAGACCGACCGGAATCCCAGGATGTCCGCTTGCGGCCCGACCCGGAAGGGACAGATCGCACTCAGCCGCGACCTGCTCCGTCAGGTGGGTTGTGGTGCCCACGTGCGAATCACCATCAACGGGAAAAGTCGTGTCTACGTGGTGAACGACACCATGCATCGGCGATACCGCCGCACAGCGGACATTCTGGTGAACCGGGTCGGCACGGCCCGCAAGCTTGGCGTGTCCAGGGGGACGCTCACCGTACTGCGGAAAGGGCGACCTTACCGGGGCTAGCCGCCTGTGCTGAGGAACCTGCTCGGAGCCAGAGCGGGCGTGAGGTGTGCGAGTCTCCTCGGTAAATGGCGAGAAGACGGCAGGTTGCGTGGCGGAGCGTGGTCGAACCCGCGCTGCTGCTCCTGCTGGCGCTGTAGGGCTGGCTCAGTGAGCGGGGAGAAAGACCGCGGGCCTGCTCTGCGACGTGTCGCATCAACATGCTGCGCGGCCCCTGTTGCTGCACATGTCCAAAAAGAAGAACGCCCTCTGGGAGGGCGTTTATTGGTAGAACCGAGGGGATTTGAACCCCTGACCCCTACCGTGTCAAGGTAGTGCTCTACCCCTGAGCTACGGTTCTATACCGGGTGGTGCGTGGGGCAACGAAAAAACTTGGAGGCGCTGACCGGACTCGAACCGGTGGTGGAGGTTTTGCAGACCTCTGCCTTACCACTTGGCTACAGCGCCGCTGCACTCGCCGTGGGGCGGCTGGAAGGCAGGTCCTCTACCAGCGGAAGGAATGTTAGCACGCACCTTCCGGGCTGTAAAGCGGGGCGCGCGGAACAGAGCAGGGCGGTAGGCGGCGGGCGTAGAGTTGAGGGCGTCATGAACCGACTCCTGCTGGCTGCCCTGGGGACGGCGCTGCTGGGGGCCTGTGCGCCCGCGGCCCAACCTACCAATCCTTTCTTGCAGGGCCGGACCCTCAACATCGCGCACCAGGGCGGCGAGGGGCTGCGGCCCAGCAACACGATGCTCGCCTACCGCAACGCCGCCGCACTGGGCGTGGACATGCTGGAGATGGACATGCACGCCACGCGTGACGGCGTGCTGGTACTGTCGCACGACGAGACGCTCGACCGCCTCACCGACACGCGGGGCCGGATTGCCGACATGACGCTGGCGCAGGTGCGGGCGGCAGACGCCGGATACCGCTTCACCCCGGACGGCGGCACCACCTTTCCCTTCCGGGGCCAGGGCGTGCAGGTCGCGCAGCTCTCCGAGGTGCTGGCCGCCTTTCCGAACATGCCGCTGACCATCGAAATCAAACAGGCCTCGCCCAGCATCGCCGCGCCGTTTTGCCGGACTCTGCGGGAGGCGGGTGTCACGGGACACGTCATCGTCGCCAGTTTCAGCGACGCGGCCCTGGCCGAGTTCCGCGCGGCCTGCCCCGAAGTGACCACCAGCATGACCGAAAAGGAGCTGCGCCCGCTGGTGCTGCTGAGCAAGGTGGGCCTCGCGCGCCTCGCCCCACTGCCGGGCCGGGTGGCCCAGGTGCCGGTGCGCTCGGGAAACATTGAGATCGTCACACCCGCCTTCGTGCGCGCCATGCACGCGCGGGGCGTGGCGGTGCAGGTCTGGACCATCGACGACCCCGCCGAGATGCGCCGCCTGATCGGTATGGGCGTGGACGGAATCATCACCAACCGGCCCGACCTGCTGAAGGAGGTGCTGGCGGAGGCGGGGGAACGTTAAGGGGCTTCCAGCCACCAGCTTCCAGCGGCCAGCAGAACAACAGGGGATGATACCGACTTGCTCTGATTCCAGAACATCCGGGAAAGCACCGGACGTTCTCCAGGGGCCGGAGGCTCAGGGGCGGCCCCTCGCCTTTCTTGCTGGGAACAACGTAGGCTGATCCGCTCATGGTCCATCGCCGCCAGCCGGTATTTTTTGCTGCTCGCTCCGCTGCGTACTCGTCGTGAACGGACGCCCATGAGGACGCCACTCCTCAGCTTTGCAAGTCCGCTCGGTTGATTCTTGCGAATCAACGCAATTTGGTATGACGCGCTGTTGTTCGCTCTCGGAGGGCACCAAAGAAAGAAGGGCCAGTCACCCGGACTGGACCCCCCTTGAAACACCGAACTTTCGCTGGCCGCTGGAAGCTGGCCGCCCCCTACGCCCGCGTCCGATAGCGTTCCTGCAACTCGGCCATGAGGTCGGGGAAGGCCACGCCCTTGCGCTCCTTGTGGCCTTCAGGGGTGCGTTCGCGCACGCTGACCTCGCGCTGGGCTTCTTCCTGGTCGCCCACGATCAGCATCACCGGAATCTTGTGCAGCTCGGCGCTGCGGACCTTGGCGTTCATGCGGTTGTTGGAGTCGTCCACCTCGGCGCGCAGGCCCGCCGCCCCCAACTCGTTCGCCAGCGTCTCGGCGTAGGCGTTGTGGCGGTCGGCAATCGGGATGATCATGATCTGGCGGGGGGCCAGCCAGAAGGGGAAGTCGCCGCCGTAGTGCTCGATCAGGATGCCCACGAAGCGTTCCAGGCTGCCGAAGGGGGCGCGGTGGATCATCACCGGACGGTGTTCCTGGCCGTCCTCGCCGGTGTAGGCGATGTCGAAGCGCTCGGGCAGGTTGTAATCTACCTGGATGGTGCCGAGCTGCCACTCGCGGCCCAGCACGTCCTTCACCACGAAATCCAGCTTGGGGCCGTAAAAGGCCGCGTCACCGGGTTCGATGGTGTAGGGCAGGCCGACCTCCTCCACCGCCTCGATGATCTGGCGCTCGGCCACGTCCCACTGCGCGGGGTCGCCCACGTACTTGTCGGATTCGGGGTCGCGCACGCCCACGCGGAAACGCACGTCGTTCATGCCGAAGGTCTTCAGGACCAGCACCGTCAGGTCCAGCACGTCCAGGAATTCCTTCTTGAGCTGGTCGGGCCGCGCGAAGATGTGGGCGTCGTCCTGGGTGAAGCCCCGCACGCGGGTCAGGCCGTTCAGCTCGCCGCTCATCTCGTAGCGGTACACCGTGCCGAACTCGGCCAGGCGCACCGGCAAGTCGCGGTAGCTGCGCGGCTTGCTGGCATAAATCCGCACGTGGAAGGGGCAGTTCATCGGCTTGAGCATGTACTGCTCTTCGTCGACCGTGAGCGGCTCGAACTGACTCTCGGCGTAGTAGGGGTAGTGCCCGGAGGTGCGGAAGAGGTCGAGGTTGCCGATATTGGGCGTCACCACACCCTGGTAGTCCCGCTGGAACTGCTGCTCGCGCAGGAAGCGGGTCAGCTCGTCACGCAGGATCGTGCCGTTGGGCAGCCACATGGGCAGGCCCTTGCCCACCAGCGGGTCGATCAGGAACAGTTCCAGCTCGCGCCCCAGCTTGCGGTGGTCGCGGCGCTTGGCCTCCTCCAGCTTTTGCAGGTACTCGTCGAGTTCCTTCTGGGTGGCAAACGCCACGCCGTAGATGCGCTGAAGGATCGGGTTCTTCTCGTTGCCGCGCCAGTACGCGCCACTGGTGCTCATCAGCTTGAAGGCCCCCGGCAGCTTGCCCGTGTTCGGGAAGTGCGGCCCCCGGCACAGGTCCACGTAGTCGCCCTGCTGGTAGAGGGTGATCGCCTCGTCCTCCGGCAGCTCGCGGATCAGTTCCTGCTTGTAGGGGTCGTGGGGAAACTGCGCCAGGGCCTCCTGCTTGCTGACCTCACGGCGGGAGAAGTCGAGGTTGCGCGAGAGGATATCGCGCATCAGGCGCTCAATCTCGGGCAGGTCTTCCTCGCGCAGCGGTTCGGGCAGGTCGAAATCCTGATACCAGCCGTTCTCGATGGCGGGGCCGACCCCGCGCTTGACGGCCTCGGGACCGTGGCCCCTGGCCCGGTAGAACTCGCCCACCGCCTGGCTCATCACGTGGCCCAGCGAGTGCCGGAAGACGGCGGCAGCGTCCGCGGGGTTCTTTTTGGTGATCAGGGTGATGTTGGCCCCCTCGGGCAGCGGCGTCAGCAGGTCCACCAGGTCGCCGTTGGCGGTGGCGGCCAGGGCGTCCTGCGCGAGGCGGGGACCGATGGCGCGGGCGGCGTCGAGGGCCGTCGCGCCCTGGGGCAGGTCGAGTTGTTTTCCGTCGGGTAACGTGACGTGCATATGGACTCCTTGGAGACAAGAGAAGGCCCGGTCTGGCCGCAAATCCAGCAGAACGCCTGAGAGCCGCGTGGGTTCTCAGGCGCGTGGAGTTCGCGTATCCAGACCGGGACGAAGAGGCATTCGCCCTGGCATCCCGCCCTGCATCACCAGACCGGAGTGATGGGGCAGAAGGCTCATGCCGTCAGGATAGCGGGCCGGGTGGATGGGGAGCAACCCGCCAGGCAGCTTACGAGCCGCGCAGTGGGTGGGGCGTCCGCGTATGCACCTGACCGAAGTCGATCTCAAAGAAGCGGTAGCCCTCCTGACCGGCGTCCGCCGACCGGTAGCCCATGCGCTCGTACGCCGGCGCGGCGCTGTGGTCGTTCGCGTACCAGAAGACGTAGCGCAGCGGGCGGGCACGCGCCCAAGCCTCCACCGCGTGCATCAGGGTGCGGGCCACGCCCTGCCTTCTTGCGCCGGGCACGGTGTAGAGGTCGTCCAGCTTGGCGGTGCGGCCTGAGTTTCCTGAGCGCAGGTGCGGGCCGTAATCGTGAACGGCGGCATACCCCAGCAGACGCCCTCCCGCGTCCTGGGCGACCAGCAGGGCGAAGTCCTCCCGCTCGCAGAAGGAGGGAAAGCGGGCGGCCAGCGCCTCCGCGTCCTCCACGAAGCCCATGTCCAGCAGCATCGGGCGCAGGACGGGAAAATCGGCGGGGGTGGCGGGGCGCACGGTGAGGGGGGGCATAGGCACAGTGTTCCGAATCTGGAGGCAGGGGCCAATGCGCCGGATGGCCGAGAAATGCAAAAAGGCCCGGCGGGCACCGGACCTGCGGGCACCGCGCCCGGCCTACCAGCTCGCCGCGCCGCTCTGCATCCCCTTGGGATTCGGCCCCCACTTGTTCGGGCCGGGCTGGCTGTCGAGGACCAGGAAGATGAACAGGACCAGGCCGCCAATCAGAGGAATCAGCGAGATGAGGACCCACCAGCCGGAACGGCCCGTGTCGTGCAGACGGCGGATGGTGACGGCCAGCGAGGGCAGGAAGAGCGCCAGGCCATAAAGAGCGGTCAGGACGATGCTGACCAGGCCCAGCCCGGTCGGCTCCGGGGCCAGACCATTCGCAGTCGCGGAGAAGGTCTGCATCTGGTAGGGCAACTGCAAGATCAGGCTGATGATGCCGTTGATCAGCGCGAACATCCATTACTCCCGGCGGCGTGCCCGGCCCCGGAAGTCAGCGTAGTGGTTGCGGACGACGTTCAGATATTCGTTCATGCGGCCTCCCCCGCCCGGGCCGCCGAACTCGCCGGGCGCGTGAGAACAGCGTAACGGACACGTGAGGCAAATGTGACGCAAAGCAGTATCCGGCAGCGGGGGTAACATGCCCCCGATGCGTTCTCTCCTGCTCCCGAGTCTGACGGCGCTGCTGGCCGCCTGTGCGCCCGCGGTCACCGGTCCGGCCTCCCCGCTACGTGGAGGGGTCGTCGCCATACTCACCCCTGCCACCCCGGACCACGTCCGCGTGGTCGTGATGGGCGACCAAGGCACCGGGACGCAGGTGCAGCGGCGGGTCGCGGCGGCCATGCGGGAGGTCTGCGGGCGGGACGGCTGCGACCTGGGCGTGGGCCTGGGCGACAGCTTCTATCCGGCGGGACCGAAGGACGCCGCCTCGCCCCTGTTCCGTGAGCGCTTCGCGGACGTGTATGGGCCGCTGGGCTTCCCCTTCCTGATGGTGGCGGGCAACCATGACGAGTCGTGGGTCTGGGGGGGCGACGGGGCCGACGCCCGCGGCGCGGAGGCGCAGGTGGCCTATGCCCGCCTGAATCCGCAGTGGGTGATGCCCGCCCGCACCTACCGCGCCCCGGTGGGCGACCCGCTGGAGTTCTTCGCGGTGGACACCTCGCCCCTGGCGGCCTACCTGCCATCCCGGCGGGTGGGTGAGCGGCCCGGCGGCTCCTGGGACGCGGCGCAGCGGGCCTGGCTGGCGGGAGCGCTGGCGAGCAGTCAGGCGCGCTGGCGGCTGGTGCTGGGGCATCATCCCCTCTTCAGCAACGGGAAACACGGGGACGCCGGGCACTACGACCGCCTGCCGCTGGCGGGCCAGCGCGGCGACGCGGTGCGGGCGCTGTACGGGGTCGCCTGCGGGAAGGCCGACGGCATCCTCAGCGGGCACGACCACGCCCTCCAGGGCTTCGCGCCCCAGCCGGAATGCCCCGGCACCTGGCAATGGGTCAGCGGCGCGGCGGGCAAGGTAGAGCCGGGGCGCAGCGGCTCCCGCCCGGCCACCTTCGAGGTGCTCGACCAGCCCGGCTTCCTGTGGCTGGACGTGACGCGGGAGACGTTGACCGTCCGCGCCTTCACGGTGGGGGAAGACGGCGCGGTGCGTGAGGTTCACACCGACACCATGCACAAGCCATAAAAAGAGGGCGGCCCCGCCCGGAGGCCGCTCCCCTACAGATTGCTTTACAGCCCGGCTTCGGCTAGGAAGGCGTCGAGCTTCTGGGGCCGGAACCCGCTGAGGCTGCGGGCCACGTCGCCGCTGACGAGGGTGGGCACGCTGCGCCGCCCGCCGTTGACGCTCATCACGTATTCGGCGGCCTGCTCGTCCTGCTCGATGTTGATTTCCTCAAAGGCCAGACCCTTGCTGCTGAGGGCACGCTTGGCCGCGTGACAGTCGGGGCACCAGTTGGTCGTGTACATCTTGATCATAGCCTAACTTTACAAAACAAAGCATGGGACATGGTGAGGTTCCCCAGTTTCCCCGCCGGGGACACAGAAAAGCGGCCCGCCATAGGGGCAGGCCGCTGGAAGGGGCAAGGGTCAGGCGTTTGCTGCTGCTTCGGCCTGGGGAGCCTCAGCCTGGGGGACGGCCTCGCGCCTGGGGGCCGCGGGGGCCTTGGGGGCCATGATCATGTTCATGTCCATGCCCATCATGCTGGGCATCCCCTCGGGTGTGCCCACGTCGGCCAGGGTGTCGGCCACGCGGTGCAGGATGCGCTCGCCCAGTTCGGGGTGGGTGCGCTCGCGGCCACGGAACATGATGGTGACCTTGACCTTGTGGCCTTCTTCGAGGAAGCGCCGCACGTGCCCGGTCTTGGTGTTGAAGTCGTGGTCGTCGATCTTGACGCGGAACTTGATCGCCTTGACTTCCTGGGCGCGGGCGCGCTTGCGGTTTTCCTTCTCGTTCTGCTGCTGCTCGTAGCGGAACCGGCCATAGTCGAGCAGGCGGCAGACGGGCGGGACAGCCTGGGGACTCACCATCACGAGATCCAGTCCCTTTTCACGCGCCATGCCCATGGCGTCGCGCGTGTCGATGATCCCGATCTGCTCGCCCTCAGCGCCGATCAGGCGAATCTGACGAACGCGAATCTGCTCGTTGACCTTATGTTCTTTCGCTATGTTTATCACCTCCGCACGCC
This sequence comes from Deinococcus carri, assembly GCF_039545055.1. NCBI lineage: Bacteria > Thermotogati > Deinococcota > Deinococci > Deinococcales > Deinococcaceae > Deinococcus > Deinococcus carri. The sequence continues at coordinate 81,360 of NZ_BAABRP010000007.1, read as the reverse complement.
CCCCTGCCAGACATGTTCACACGCTGGTGGATGGGCGGCTCAGGCCTCTGTGGGCCTGATGATTTATTTTACCACGCGGGCCGCATGAGCCGCAGACGTGCGCCCTCACGAAACGTCAGGCCGCCTGCCTTCGTCGTGGTCCCTCTGGCCCCAAAGGACGAGGAAGGCCGTGTGACCGCGCTCTCTTCGCACCCGGACCAGACACTCGGGCCACCCTTGACCTGACCGGATGCCCCGCCTAGAGTTTGTGTCATGGGGACACTCTCCCTGCCGCCGCAGGCCACCCAGGTCGGTCTGGCCGTGGATGTGGCCGCCTTTGCCATCCACGCGGGCGAGCTGCGTGTGCTGCTGGTGCAGCGCGGCGAACTGCCCCACGCCCGCGACTGGGCGCTGCCGGGCGGCTTCGTGCAGATCGGGGAGGCGCTGCACGAGGCGGCGCTGCGCGAACTGCGCACCGAAACGACGGTGGCCCTCGAACCCCGCCACCTCGAACAGTTCTATACCTTCGGGGAACTGAACCGCGACCCGCGTGGGCGGATTGTCTCGGTCGCGCATCTGGCGGTGCTGGGGCACGGCACGATCCACGTGACGGGCGGGGGGCATACCCTGGGCGCGGCGTGGTTTCCGGCGCATCAGCCGCCACCGCTGGCCTTCGACCACGCGGCGATTCTCGACCGGGCGCTCAAACGGCTTCAGGTGCGGCTGGAGTACGCCAATCTGGCGCTGGAGTTCCTGCCCGACACCTTCACGCTGCCCGAACTCCAGGGCGTCCACGAGGCCATCCTGAACCGGCCCCTGGACAAGCGCAACTTCCGCAAGCGGCTGCTGGCGCAGGGCGTGCTGGTGCCCAGCGGCGAGCGGCGCAGCGGCGTCGGGAGGCCCGCGCAACTGTACCGGCGGGCCAAGGGGACGCGGACGGCGGCATTGTAGGGGAGCTTTCAGCGGTCAGCTTTGGGCAAGCGGGGAGTACGGGCGGCCTGTCCTCACAACGTCCCGGGTCCACGTTCTCCCGTCCCCGTCCCCGGTAGAATCTTCAGGTTATGGACATGAAGAAGCTCATGAAGCAGATGCAGCAGGCGCAGGTGGCCGCCGCCAAGATTCAGGAGAACCTCGCCGCGCAGACGGTGGAGGGCACGGCCAGCGGGCTGGTGACGGTCACGATGAACGGGCACGGCAAGGTGCTGGGCCTGAAGATCAAGCCGGAAGCGGTGGACGCGGACGACGTGGAGGCCCTCGAAGACCTGCTGCTGGTGGCCTTGCAGGACGCGAACGCGAAGGCCGAAGGCCTCCAGCAGGACGCCACGCGCGGGCTGGGGCTGCCGGGATTTTGATGGAGAGCCGTCAGCAGTCAGCCCTCAGCCCTCAGCGGGGTGAGGCATGAAGTATCCGCCTTCGCTGGTGGCGCTGATCCGGGAGCTGTCGCGGCTGCCGGGCATCGGGCCGAAAAGCGCGCAGCGGCTGGCCTTTCACCTGTTCGAGCAGCCGCGGGAGGACATCGAGCGGCTGGCGGGGGCACTGCTGGAGGCCAAGCGTGACCTGCACACCTGCCCGGTCTGCTTCAACATCACCGACGCCGAACGCTGCGACGTGTGCAGCGACCCCTCGCGCGACCAGGGCATCATCTGCGTGGTGGAGGAACCCGGCGACGTGATCGCCATCGAGCGCAGCGGCGAATACCGTGGCCTGTACCACGTGCTGCACGGCGTCCTGAGTCCGATGAACGGCGTCGGCCCCGACCGGCTGCACATCCGGCCCCTGCTGCCGCGAGTGGCCGAGGGCATGGAGGTCATTCTGGCGACCGGCACCACGGTGGAGGGCGACGCGACCGCGCTGTACCTCCAGCGCCTGCTGGAGCCGCTGGGCGCGGTGGTGAGCCGCATCGCCTACGGCCTGCCGGTGGGCGGCGCGCTGGAATACGCCGACGAGGTGACGTTGGGCCGCGCCCTGAGCGGCAGGCGGCGCGTGAGCGAGCCTGCGCCGCCTCCCTCAGCCCGCCGCGACGACGAGCCGGACGGTACGGCCCCGGTCCCCTCGCCCCGCTAGGGCGGCGCTCCGTTTCGTTGCCGCATATCTCAGGCGTCCACTCCACGCCGCCCTTTTTGCGCCCCGCCCTAATACGCCAACCCGCGCCCTGCCTGGAGTTGTCCGGCAGGGCACTTGCTTTTCTGGGCTACGGTGAGCGCGTGACAGACACACCGCGCCCCCTCTCTCCCGCCCCGCTGGCCGAATGGTTGACGCCCGTCCTGCTCACCGGGCGGCATATCCGGCTGGTCCCCCTGACCAAAGAACACGCGGCGGACCTGCACGCCGGGGCAGACGAGGACACCTATGCCCTGCTGGCACGCGGTGGTCCGGAGGAGCGCACGGCAGAGGGCTGGGCCGAGTACATCACGCGCCTGAATGCGCTTCCCCACCGGATGAACTGGGCGGTCCTGATGGGAGGCCGGGCCAGGGGCCGCATCAGCTACAGCGAGGTTCGGGTCAGCGACCGCTGGGTGGAAATCGGCACGATGCTGGTGCCCGCCGCGCAGGGAACCGCCGCCAACCCGGAAGCCAAGCTGCTGCTGATGGCCCGCGCCTTCGAGGTGCTGGGGGCGAACCGCGTCCAGTTCAAGGTGGACGCGCGCAACGCCCGCAGCCTGCGCGCGATGGAAAAGCTCGGCGCGGTCAGGGAAGGCACGCTGCGGCAGTACCAGGTGCGTCCCGACGGCTTTGCCCGCGACAGCGTGATGTTCAGCGTGCTGCGGGACGAGTGGCCGGAGGTCAAGGCCGGACTGCTCGCCCGCCTGGTCACCCTGACCTGACAGCCCGCCTCTGACGGCACGGTGAGAAGTGGGGCAGGGCTGTCACAGCATGGGGTGGGTACACTGACGCATGCGCGCCGCCTCCCGCCTGCCCCGCCTGTCGCTGGCCGCTTCCGTCCTGCTGGCGGCCCTATTCTCTGCACCCGCACGGGCGCTGGTCGTCCCGCTGGCGGGCTGGACCCCCGTGAACGGCAACGCCAACGTGTGGACCGACCGGGCGGGGGCCTGCCTGCTGCGCGAGGAGCGGCACGGGCAGGCCTATCCCACCTTCAGCACCCAGGAGGACGCCCGCGCCTTTGCCCTGCGGCTCCAGAAGGCGCTGGGCCAGAACAAGGCGGGCCAGGACAAGCTGGGCCAGAACAAACTCAGCGAGATTGTCACCCAGCCGGTGGAGCGCGCCGGAACCTGGGCCGTCCTGGCCTCCTACACCCACGAGCAGGGCGGCGTGGCCTACCGCATCAGCCAGCTCTACCTCAGCGACGCGGGCCTGCTCCGCACGGTGACCGGCAGCAGCGCCCAGCACGAGGCGAGTGCCTGCGTGAACGAGATGCGGGATTTTATCCGGTATTTGGCGAATTGAGGGGGGAGGCGTGAGGGGTTAGGCATTAGTGAAAGGCTTCACGGCCCTTCTGCCTTCTGCCTTCTGCCTTCTGCCTTCTGCCTTCTGCCTTCTGCCTTCTGCCTTCTGCCTTCTGCCTTCTGCCTTCTGCCTTCTGCCTTCTGCCTTCTGCCTTCTGCCTTCTGCCTTCTGCCTTCTCTCGTCTCCGCCGCGCGGGACGGCCCGCGCGTTCACGCCATGCCTGCCCAGGCGGACTCCGGGGACGTGTCTGCCTTCTGCCCCCTATCCCGCCTGCTACCCTGCGCCTCATGGCGCGGCGCGTGAATCCGATACAGGACCGGGTGCGGCGGGCGGCGCTGGAGAAGGCGGCGTATCTGGCGATCTACGAGCGGGGCTACGCGGGCGTGACGCTGGCCGATATCGCCGGGTACGCGGGGGTCAGCAAGGGGACGCTGGCGTATCACTTCGGGAGCCGGGCGGGGCTGCTCGCGGCGGTGATGCGGCGCTTCACGCGGACCATCACGGTCGCCACGCGGCGGGCGCTGCGGCAGGCGGGCACCCCGGGGGCCAAGCTCGCCGCCTATGTCGAGAACCAGTTCTACGGCGTGGAGAACACCCGGCGCTTTTACACCGTGTCGCTGGACTTCCTGGCCGCCGCCACCCGTGACCCGGAGCTGATGGCGGTGCAGCGCGACTTCCAGCGCGAGACGCTGGCCCTCGACCTCGAACTCGCGCGGCTGGCGGGCGAGGCGGGCGCGGGCGAGCGGGCACGGCTGCTGCGGGCGCTGGTCGAGGGCCTGAGCGTGCGCTTCCTGGCTGACCCCGCCCCGGACCTGGCGGCCTACCGCGCGGAATGCCTGCGGGGCCTGCGGGCCATCCTGGGGTGGGAGGAGGAGCCGCCCGCCCCCAGCCCCGCAGGCTAGGGCGGGGCGCAGTGGAATGGACGCCCAGGACGCGCGGCAATGCAACGGAGCGCCGCCCTAGGACAGGCGCAACCCGGCCAGCGCCGCCGCTATCTGCCGCGCGCCCTCGATCAGCCGGGGACCGGGGCGGCCCAGACCGCTCTCGGGCACGCAGACGACGGGCACCCCCAGGCCGCGCGCCTCGATAACCTCGGGCCGGAGCTTACGCGCGCCGCACCACGAACAGACGATCAGGTCGGGGTGGGCCGCGCGCACCTCCTCCAGCGTGAGGGGCGTGCTGCGTCCGGGCCGCTCCCCCAGGGCATTGACCGCGCCCAACGTCTCCAGCAGGTCCGTGACCCAGGAGTCGCGCGTGGCGGCGATGATGGGCCGGGGCCACCACTCGACCAGCACGCGGGGCGGACGGGGATAGGCGCGGGCGAGGCTATGCAGTTCCGCCTCCAGGCTCCCGGCCAGCGCCTCCGCCCGTTCTGGCAGGCCCACGGCCGCGCCTATCTCGCGGATGTCGCGCAGGGTGCCCGGAATGCTGATGGGGTCCAGCACGAGCGTCCGCAGCCCCGCCGCCCGCACGCCCTCCACCACCCGCTCCATGCCGGGCACGCTCAGGCTCGCCAGCACCAGGTCGGGCCGGGCCGCCTGCACCGCCGCCACGTCGATGTTCAGGTCCGGCCCCACCCGCACCGCCCCCTCCAGCCCCGGCGCGTCGCTGTGGCTGTCCACCGCCACCACCTGCCCCGCCACGCCCAGCGCCGCGAGAATGTCGGAATTGCTGGAGGTCAGGGCGGCCAGCCGCATGGAAGGAGGATAGCGGGTCAGCAGGTCAGCCCTCTGGCTGCTGGCTGCTGGAAGCTGGCCGCCCCTAGCCTTCCAGCGCCGGCAGCTCAAGCTGGGCCTCGGGCGGCAGGTAGGTGCCGGGGCGCAGTTCGGCCCCGTCGTCGCCCCGGCGGAGGCGGACCCCGGCGGGCAGCGCGGCGAGCAGCAGATGTGGGCCGCTGGGCGTGAGCTTCAGGCCGTGCAGGGCCGGGGCACCGAACGCCTCGCCCAGGTCGGTGATGCCGGGGCGCAGCAGCAGGGCATGTTCGCCGTAGGGGCCGAGGAGATGCAGGGTCACGCCGTCGACGCGCAGGCGCAGCGGCAGGCCCAGGCCGACCAGCGTGCCCAGGGGCGCGAGGGGGGCACGGGCAGGCCGCGCCACCGCCACCCCCAGCAGGCTGCCGGGCCGGACCACCTCGTCCTCGCGCAACAAGCGGGCACCCTGGCTGACTTCCAGGTCGGCGGGCACGCGCAGCACGCGCAGGCCGCCCTGGTCCTGCTGAAGCCGCAGTCCGCTGAGATGCGGCACGCGCGCCACCTGCCCCAGGTCGAAGGGGCCACCCAGCGGCACGGGCACCGCCGTCACCTCTCCCCCCGCGCCGACCAGCGCCAGCGTACGGGCCTCGCTGTACTGGAGGCCCTCCACGTTGGGCGGTGGCGGGGCCGGGGGCATGGCGGGCCGAGCCGGACGCCTGCGCCGCCCCCAGGCCAGCCCCCCCAGCGCCAGCAGCGCCAGGACCAGCACCGCCCCCAGCAACGCCGGGAGCCGCGCGGCCGGACCGGAGGGAGGAGTCGGCAGCGGCGCAGGCTGGGCAGGCGCGGGCCGGGCAGGCGGGGTCGGGGCAGCGGTCCCGGCAGGCATGGCAGCCCCGTTCCCCGCCGTGATGGCGGCCAGCGGCAGCACGCCCCCCTCGCCCAGCAGCAGCTCCGGCCTCACGCCCGTGCCGTCAGGCAGCCCGGCATTCTGCACCCGCACCGCCACCTCCCGGCCTCCCGGCAGCCGCAGCAGCTCACCGGTCAGGCCCGCGGGGAGGCGCAGGCCGCGGGGCGGGGTGTCGGCATCCAGGCGGTAGCGCAGGGTGACCGCCTCGCCGGGGCGCAGCGTCCGGTCGGCCCCGGGGTTCAGCCAGGTCAGGCGCGGTTCGGGGCCGACCGCCAGGCGCAGCAGGACGCGGCGGGGCAGCCCGCCCGGCGTGGTGGGAGGCGCGCACAGCAGCGCGGGGGTGCCCACCGGCAGTCGGCCCGTGACCGTCAGCCGCGCCAGCCCCCCCTGCGCCTGCCCGTCCGCGAGGCGCACCCCCTCGCCCGCCGCCAGCGTGAGGGGCGTGCCGTCCGGGAAGGGAGCCGGAACACGGGCCGGGTCGGTCACGGTGGCGAGGGGCGTGCCGTAGTCGGCCAGCCTGGGGGCCTGCCCCACCGGCAGCGTGAGGCCCTGGGCATAGCGGCTGGCGGCGAGGGCGGCGCGGGCTTCCTGCGGAATCTGGGTGCCCAGCGCGACATAGTGCAGCGTATCCAGCGGCCCCCGCGAGCCGAAGGCGGCCAGCGCCCGCTGCGCCGTGTGGCCGGCGTCGGGGTCGTTGTCGATGCCGTCGGTGAGGAGAAAGACCGTGGTCACGTCCCCCGGCGTGGCCTTCAGCGGGGCCAGGGCCTCCGCCACACTGCGGTAGAGGTACGTGTTGCGCCCGTCGGCCCGCAGCGCGGCCAGATCGGCATTCCAGCGCGCCGCGTCTGCCGGAAAGGTATAGCTGCGCCTGAGACGGGGGCCGCTGTCGAAGGTGACGAGTTCGACCCGCCCCGGCCGCCCGGTACGTACATAGGCATTCATCGCCGCCTTGACCCGCCCGAAGATGTCGGCCTGGCCGTCCCCGATGCCGCGCATGCTGCCGCTGGTATCCAGAATGAACACCGTGCGCGTCCCGGTGGGCAGCGGCCCCGTGGGCAGCACGCAGCCCGCCCCGGCCTGTGGCGGCGGGGCCGGGGGGGTCGCCGGGGCACGCCGCAGGGTCACGCCCGGCGCGGCACTGCTGGGGGTGGCGCTGCTGGAGACAGGCCCACTCTGCGCCCGGACAAGCGGACCGCTGGCAAGCAGGGCGGTAAGGAACAGGGCGGCGGCAGGGCGCATGCAGCCCCCATTCTGCCCGGAACAGCGCGGCAGCGTGAAGAGGACCGGCCGCGCCGTTCCCCGAGTCGCGGCGCGCAGCAGCCCGCCACCCCGTGGCGGGGACGTCCCAGACGGCATTTTGGCGGCAGGTCGGGCAGAAGAAGTCAGCGCCTCATATTACGTCTAATACGTAATCCATTTGACCCGTTTCAACTCATCCTGTATACTGGGAGGACCTTCGGAGGCGCACGCAGCGCCGATTTTTTGGCCAAACGGCCTCCACGGCCCAGCTTCCGAATTCGAACATCATCACTGCCCCACCGGGGCCACGCAGGAGGACCATGACGCAGACCCACGAGTACAACGCCAGCTCCATCTCCATTCTTAAGGGGCTGGAAGCGGTTCGCAAACGCCCCGGCATGTACGTGCAGGGCGGCACCGGCGTGGACGGCTACCACCAGCTGCTGACCGAGATCATTGACAACGCCATCGACGAGGGCCTGGGCGGCTTTGCCGACGAGGTTCACGTGATCATGCACGCCGACGGCAGCGCCACCGTCACCGACAACGGGCGCGGCATTCCCGTGGACATCATGAAGTCCGAGGGCCGCAGCGCCATCGAGGTCATCTTTACCGAGCTGCACGCGGGCGGCAAGTTCGGCGGCGGCGCGTACAAGGTATCGGGCGGCCTGCACGGCGTCGGCAGCAGCGTAGTGAACGCCCTCTCCACCTATTTCGACGCGACGGTCAACAAGGGTGGCAAGCTGCACCACATCCGCTTCGAGAAGGGGGCCGTGTCCACGCCGCTCGAAGTGCTGGGCAAGACGCCGCAGGGCGTGAAGTGGTCCACCAAGATTACCTTCCACCCCGACCCGGAAGTCTTTTCCGAGTTCGAGAACCTCTTCAACTACGACCGCATCCGGGGCCGCCTGCGCGAGCTGGCCTACCTGACCGGCCTGAAGATCGTGGTGCGCGACGAACGCACCGAGCTGCACGGCGGCGAGGTCCGCGAGGAAACCTTCTTCGAGCAGGGCGGCATCGCCAACTTCGCGCGCGCCCTGGTCACCGACGACTCCAAGCTGCTGTACGACCAGCCCATCGTGATGCGCGGGAGCCACAGCGAGGTGGAGGTCGAGGTCGCGTTCATCCACGCCAACACCTATTCCAGCGACAACATCCTGACCTACGCGAACATGATCCGCACGCGCGACGGCGGCACGCCGCTGACCGGCTTCAAGACCGCCTACACGCGCATCCTGAACAAGTACGCCAAGGACAAGAACCTGATCAAGTCCGGCAACCCGGTGCCCAGCGGCGACGACCTGCTGGAAGGCATCTACTGCGTGGTGTCGGTCAAGCTGGGCGAGCCGCAGTTCGAGTCGCAGGCGAAAGTCAAGCTGCTCAACAGCGAGGCGCAGACGGCCGTCAACGCCATCGTGGGCGAGAAGTTCGCGGAGTTCCTGGAGGAAAACCCGAAGGTCGGCAAGACCATCGTGGAAAAGGCCGCCGAGGCCGCCCGCGCCCGCGAGGCCGCCCGCAAGGCCCGCGACATCGTGCGCCGCTCCAACCCCCTGGAAAACGACGACCTGCCCGGCAAGCTGGCCGACTGCTCCAGCCAGGACCCCAGCGAGTCCGAACTGTTCATCGTGGAAGGGATTTCTGCAGGTGGCTCGGCCAAGGGTGGCCGTGAGCGCCGCTTCCAGGCCATCCTGCCCCTGCGCGGCAAGATCCTGAACGTCGAGAAGGCGGAACTCAACAAGATTCTGAAGAACGCCGAGATTCGCGCCCTGATCGGGGCCATCGGCGCGGGCGTGGAGGGCACCGGCGACCGGATGCACTTCGACCTCTCCAACCTCCGCTACCACAAGATCATCATCATGACGGACGCGGACATGGACGGCGGGCACATCGCCACGCTGCTGCTGACGTTCTTCTACCGCTACATGCGCCCCGTGGTCGAGCAGGGCTACCTCTACATCGCGCAGCCGCCGCTGTACCGCATCATGGTGGGCCGCGAGAAGAAGGGCACCTACCTCTACACGGAAGAGGAACTCAAGACGCACGTCGCCCGCGCCAACAAGGAAGGCAAGAAGTACGAGATTCAGCGCTTCAAGGGCCTGGGCGAGATGAACGCCGACCAGCTCTGGGACACCACCATGAACCCCGAGACGCGCGCGCTGAAGCAGGTGCAGGTCGAGGACCTGATCGTCGCCAACGAGGTCTTCGAGAACCTGATGGGCAACGAGGTCGCCCCGCGCAAGCGCTTCATTCAGGAGAATGCGCGGTTCGCGGAAATCAGCGTGTAAGGAAGGGAAGTCAGAAGCCGCCTGCCCGTGGGGTGGGCGGTTTTTCTTTTGCTCAGAACGGAGCCTCACCCCGGCAAACCCCGTCAATGGCCGCGCACACCCCGGCGAACTGGCCCAGCACCTCCGCATTGCTGAAGCGCACCACCCGAATTCCGCTTGCCGTGAGCTGCCGCGTGCGCTCGGCGTCGTACTGTTGCGTGGCCTGCCCGTCGTGGCTGCGACCATCCAGTTCGAGGCAGAGCTTCAGCGAGGGCGCGTAGAAATCAAGGATGTAACCCTGAAGCGGCACCTGACGCCGGAATCTGGCCGGATGCGTGCGGAGAAACTCGAACCAGAGTTTGCGCTCGGCGGGGGTCTGGTTGTTCCTCAGTTCGCGGGCACGGGGGGCCAGGTGGCGGGTGTATGCGTCGCGCATAGCTTTAGCTTAGGCGGATAGACCCCTCCGGCCCTTCGGGCCACCTCCCCTTACAAGGGAGGCTTTTTGCTTTCTGGCTCCCTTTTCAGGGGAGCTGTCGGCGCAGCCGACTGAGGGGTCCCTCACCCGAAATACCCCAGCAAATCAATCAACGTCCGTGCGTAGTCGTCCGGCTTCAGCCCCTTCTTCTCCAGCTTCACGCTCGGCGGGAAGGTTGTCACCTCCGTCTTGTGCGGGAAGCGTTTCAGGCCCGGCGCGTCGTAGTCGAGGCCCTTGTACGCGAAGGTAATTTGCAGGTGCGTCATCGTCTCCCCGATGCTCAGCGCCCGCTTGGCGACGGCGGTCAGGCGCAGCTTGGCGAGGTCGATGAAGTTCTGGACCTCGGGCGTGGGCGGGCCGTACTTCTTGCGGAGGTCACGCTCCACGCGGCTGATGGCCTGAAGCGTGCGCGCCTCCGACAGCCGCCCGTAGGTGGCGATGCGCGCTTCCTCGTCGCCGTCGAAGTACTCGGGCGTGAGGCGGGCGTTGATGGGGAGGTCGATGCTGACGGTGGCGGGCGTCTCCACCGTCTCCCCCTTCAGGCGGGCGACGGCCTGCGCCAGCATCTCGGTGTACACGTCGATGGAGACGGCCTGCACGTGCCCGTGTTGCTCCTCGCCCAGGATGTTGCCCACACCGCGAATCTCCATATCCTTTTCGGCCAGCAGGTGCCCGGAGCCGAGGTCTTGCAGGTCGGCAATCGCCCACAGGCGGCGCTGCGCGTTCTCGGTCATGCGCGGCGGGTAGAAGAGGTAGGCGTAGGCGGTCTGCTGCCGCCGCCCCACCCGCCCGCGAAGCTGGTAGAGCTGCGCCAGACCCAGCCGGTCGGCCCGCTCGATCAGGATGGTGTTCGCCTCGGGAATGTCCAGCCCCGTCTCGACAATGGTGGTCGAGAGCAGCACGTCGAACGCGCCCTGCTCGAAGCCCAGCATGATTTCCTCCAGCTCCTCCTCGTTCATCCGCCCGTGCGCCACGCCGATGCGCGCCTCGGGCACGAGGTTGCGGAGGTAGAGACTGCGCGCACCGATGGAGGCGATGCGGTCGTGGATGTAGAAGACCTTACCGCCGCGCTCGATCTCGTTGAGGATGGCGTCGCGGACGGTCACGGGGTCGAAGGGGGCCAGCACCGTCTGAATAGGCTTGCGGCCCTTGGGCGGCGTCTGGATGCTGCTCATGTCACGCAGGCCGACCATACTCATGTAGAGGGTGCGCGGGATGGGGGTGGCCGACAGCGCCAACGTGTCCACCGCCTTCACGCCCTCGGGAATGTCCAGCTTGCCGTCCTTGGGCACGTCGGGGAGGCCGCGCAGGGCACGCAGCTTCTCCTTCTGCCCCACGCCGAAGCGGTGTTCCTCGTCCACGATGATGAGGCCCAGGTCCTTGAACTGCACATCGCTGGAAAGGAGGCGGTGCGTGCCGATGATGATGTCCACCTTGCCCTGGGCGAGGTCCGCCAGAATCTGCCGCCCCTGCTTGTCCCCCGTGAAGCGGGAGAGGCCCTCCACCCGCACGGGCAGGTCCTTGAAGCGCTCGACGAAGGTGGAGGTGTGCTGCTCGGCCAGCAGGGTCGTGGGCACCAGCATCGCCACCTGCTTGCCCTGCCCGATGACGCGGTGGGCGGCACGCAGGGCCACCTCGGTCTTGCCGAAGCCCACGTCACCGGAAATCAGGCGGTCGGCGGGGTGGGGGGCTTCCAGGTCCTTCAGCGTTTCCTTCAGCGCCGTCTTCTGGTCGGCGGTCAGGTCGAACTTGAAGTTCTTCTCCACCTGCGCGTCCCATTCGGGCTGCGGCGGGAAGGCGTTGCCGGGCGTGACCTGCCGCGCGGCGTACTGCACGAGGAGCCTGGCGGCCACTTCCTCGGCGTTCTTGCGGGCCTTTTCCTTCGCCCTGGCCCAGTCCTTCTTGTCGAAGGAGGACAGCACCGGCGGGTCGTCGGTGGTACCGGGGTGGCGGCGCAGCACCGGCAGTTGCTCGATGGGCACCGCGAGGCGCGCGCCGTTCCGGTATTCCAGGTTGAGGTAATCGCGGGTAACGCCCAGCACCGTGCGCGTTTCCAGGCCCTGAAACTGGCCGATGCCATGTTCGGGATGAATCAGGTAGTCGCCCACGTGCAGGCCCAGCGCGTCGGTGACGGGCTTGCCGGCCAGCTTCCTGCCGCGCAGGGCCGAGCCGCCCTGGAAGCCGTAAACCAGGTCCTCGGTAAGGACGACCGTGCGGTGTTCGGGAATGGCAAAGCCGCCCTCGCCGTTCGCGCGCAGGAAGCCCAGGCCACCTTCCTCCACGCGGGGCACGCTCAGCCAGGGAATCTCATGGGTGTTCAGGAGCTTGTCGGCCAGATAAGCGGCGGTGCGGTCATGGCGGACCAGAATCATCACGCGGTAGCCCGCCCCGCGCCACTCGTCCACGTCGCGCTCCAGGTCGGAGAGGCGGGCGCGGTAGAAGGGCAGCGTCTTGAGGCCCAGGTCGAAGTCGGTCAGGTCCAGCGGGGCGCGACCAAACGAGGTCACTTCCCGCTCGCGCAGCCGGGGCCAGAGGGTGTCCGCCAACGGGCCGAGGGCCGAGGCGTAGAACTCGGGCGAATCCAGAAAGACGCGGCCGGGCAGCAGGTCCAGGCGGGTGGCGTCCCATTTGACTTCCGTCAGGTAGTCGGCGGTGGGTTCCAGCGTGAAGGTCTGAATGCGCTCGCCGGTCATCTCGCCCGGCGCGAGGTGGCGCAGCGTGTCCAGCTCGTCCCCGAAGAACTCGGCGCGAAGCCACAGCGGGTCTTCCCCGTCCGGCACGCCTGCGCCCGGTTCCAGCCGCAGCTCCAGCGTGTCGCCGCGCAGAAAATAACCTGGTTCCTCGTCGCGCTCATAGCCCAGGCGTTCCAGGCGGTTCAGAAGCTCCTCGCGCGGGTAGCTCCCCCCGACGCGCAGGGTCAGGGCGTGGTCCTCCGGGTGAGCGGGAAAGAGGTCCAGGGCCGTGTTCACGTCCAGCACGACATGCTCGTGGCGGGCGTCCCAGTCGCGCAGGCCGGGATTCACGCTGACGGGTGCCCCCAGCGCCCCCGCCGAGGCGTAGGTCGCCACGCGGTCAGGCGTGGTGAGTAGCACGGCGGGGCCGGGGTGGGCGGCAAACAGCGCGGCGCGGGCCACCTGCGGCAGCAGCAGCACGTTTCCGACCGGGGCGGTCGGCAGGAGTCTGGAGAGGTTGGGGGCGGCGACCGTCACCGGAAGATTGTACGCGGGCCGCGCAAACGGGAGGGCGAGGGAAGCAACGATGCGGGGCGGTACAGTCGGGCATGACCACCGGGATGAACGAGACTGCCGACGCTGCGCTGCGTGCCCATGTCCGGGTACTCCTCACCGCCCGCCAGGCGCACGTCACACTGGACGATATGCTGGAAGGCTTTCCGCTGGAGCGCATCAACGAACGGGTGGAGACCCTCCCCTATTCCGCCTGGGAAGTCCTCTCGCACCTGCGCTTCACCCAGCGCGACATCCTGAACTTCGTGCGGGACGCGGAGTATTCGGAACCGGACTGGCCCGCCGACTACTGGCCGGGGAAAGAAAAAGCCGCCACCCTGGAAGAGTGGCAGGCTGAAGCACAGGCGTTCCGTGATGACCTGGCGGCATTGCTGGGGCTGCTGGACGACCCGCAGACCGACCTTCTCGCCACCGTCCCAAACGGAGAGGACCAAACCTGGCTACGCGAGTTCCTGCTGGTGGCTGACCACAATGCCTACCACGTGGGCCAACTGATGCTGCTCAAACGGCTGCTGGGCGGGGGGGCTTAGCGCCGGGTCTTGCAGCCCGTCAGCAGCGCGCGGGTGTTCCGCGTGTCGCTCCCCACAAAGGTGTTCAGATTGGCCTGTCCCTGATGCTCCCACCACTCCAGGCCGCCGCCGCTCACGGTCGGGCCGTACAGGCTGGCGTAACGGGCACCACTGGCCGAGACCGCCTGGGAGAGGCCGTACTGCTGCCCGTTCCAGTTCAAGACAGCGAACAGGGGACCGTTCTTGCCGAAGTTCACGTACGAGACGCTGATTTTCTTGCCGCCGTCGCAGGTGTAGTGAAAGGTGCGGTAGCTGATGGAGGTCGGCGTGGTGCTGACGTTTGCCGCAGCGGCACTCCCCAGGAGAGCAGCGCCAGCCGTCAGGAGCAGGAGTCGGGTCTGCATGGTCCAACGGTACAGGACCCGGCCCCGGCCAGCCCTCCTGACTTTGCACACCCGGGCCTCAAGAAGGAGGCAGCCCCACGCCTGGCGGTATTAGTCTACAAAAGAAGTCAACTTATCTGCTAGGCTTTGTTTTATGAAGCGCACCATTCTCTCGCTCACCACACTGGCCCTCCTCGCGGGGGGCGCGCAGGCGCAGCAGGCCAAGGAACTCCGCCTGGGCGTCTTTCCCAACGTCACGCACGCCGCCGGGCTGGTCGGCGTCCAGCGCGGCCTCTTCCAGAAGGAACTGGGGAACGTCAAGCTGGTGGTCAAGGAGTTCGCCAACGGCTCGCAGGTCAACGAGGCCTTTGCGGCGGGGGCGATTGACGCGGCCTATGTCGGCCCCGGCCCGGCCATGAACGCCTTCATGCGCGGCGTCCCCATTCAGGTGTATGCGGGCGCGGCCAACGCGGGCGCGGTGCTGGTCGGGCGGGGAGACAGCGGGATTCGCAACGTGAAGGGCCTCGCGGGCAAGAAGGTCGCCGTGCCCACACGCGGCTCCACCCAGGACATCAGCCTGCGCCACCTGCTGCACGAGAACGGCCTGAAGGCCACTGACGAGGGCGGCACCGTCACCATCGTGCCCATCGACCCGGCCAACATGCCCGCCGCCTTTGCAGGCAAGCAGGTGGACGCCGCGCTGGTGCAGGAACCCTGGGGCGCGGTGATGGAGACGCAGGGCGCGAAACTCATTGCCAATGAAAAAGCCATCTGGGCGGGCGGCAACTACACCACCACCGTGCTGGTCGTGAACACGAAATACGCCGCGCAGAACCCCGAGGCCGTGAAAGACCTGCTGCGCGGGCACCTCGCCGCCATCAACTTCATCGGAAAGAGCAACGCGGGCGCGCAGAAGGCGATTGCTGACCAGATTCAGACGTTCACGGGCAAGCGGCCCAATACCAATGAGCTGTTCAAAGCGCTGGCCCGCACCCGCGTCACCTGGGACATCAACCTGAAGACCCTCGCCGAATACGCCCAGCTCAACAAGGAGGCGGGCTTCGCGCGCGACGTGCCGGATCTGGACCGCTTCGTGAACCTAAGCGTGGTGCGGGGGCTGGCGAAGTAGGAAGCTCGCAGCGGCCAGCCGCCAGCAACCAGCAAAGACGCAGGCCCCAGCTCAGGCTGGGGCTTCTGTTGTGCTGGCCGCTGAACGCTGGCGGCTGGCCGCTACACTACCCCCATGACCGGACCCAAAAAAGGCTCCAGAGGCCGCACACCCAAGCGCAACACCGCGCAGGGACGCGGGGGCATCACCCGTGACAGCACCCGGCCCGTGCGGGAGCGCACGCCGCGCCGGGAGGAGGGACGCTCGGGCCAGCCGGACTCGGCTCCGCAGAAACGGGAGGAGGCCCGCAGCAGCACGGCCCGGCCGGGCCGCACCACCAACCCCGCCCGCCGCGGCCCAGGCGAGGGAGAACGCGGGGGGACGGGCGAGCGGACGTTCAAACCCGGCCCGGCGCGGCAGGCCCCCCCGAAACTGGCTAAGAAAAAGCCGCTGCCCGAACTCAAGCGGGTGCAACTGGACGCTCCCCCCGCCGACACCGTGTTCCGCGACCGCGACGGCGAGCGGCTGACCTTTCCCGACAGCAGCCTCAAACGGGTGGCGGCCCACATCCTGACCCAGAAGAACAAGGCGTGGCGCTACCGGGCCTTTTCCTTTCCGCTGTTCACCGAAAAGGGCAACGAGCAGTCCTTTTATTTCGATTTCTACATCTACGACGCCGAGGACAGCGTGATTCGCCTGCTGCTGGTGGTGCCCTCCGAGTCGCGCGAGGTGTGGGACCGGGTGGGGCGGTTCAAGCGGCAGTACCCGATGTACACCTACGAACTGTGGACGCCGGAGAAACTGGCCCAGCTTCAGGGACCGCGCGGGCGGCTGGGGTTCTAAAGCTGCTGGTCTGAGGCAGCCGTTCTGAAGAGGCGGGTGGCCTTGCGTCATCCTTGAGACATCGGGAGTGTGTGAGCCATTTCGCCTGCCCGATGAGAAGGTTCTGGTAACGTTTCCAGCCATGAGCGGCGACTTCACGGGTTGACCGGGAGCCGCCGCTTTTTGATGTCTACCTTTCTAAACGAGTCGGGCCGCGCGCCCGTGGAGGCCAGCATGACGACCACCGAACCCCTTCCCCAAACCGCAGAGGCTGCCCAGCCCCGCCTGCTTCCCGGCCATCCCTACCCCCTGGGGGCGACCTGGGACGGCCAGGGCACCAACTTCGCGCTGTATTCCGAGAACGCGGCGGGGGTGGACCTCTGCCTGTTCGATGAGGACGGCACCGAGACGCGCTATCCCCTGGGCGAGCGTACCGCCTTCGTGTGGCACGGCTACCTGCCGGACATCGGGCCGGGGCAGCGCTACGGCTACCGTGTCCACGGCGAGTACGCGCCCGCGCAAGGCCTGCGCTTCAACCCGAACGTGGTCCTGCTCGACCCCTACGCCAAGGCATTGGACGGCACCGAACGCTTCGACGCGGGCGTCTTCGGCTACGTGCCGGGCGGCGAGGACACGGTGATGCAGACCGAGGAGCAGCGCGGCGCACCCCTGGGCGTGGTGATCGACCCGGGGTTCAACTGGGTGGGCGATGTCAAGCCGAACATTCCCTTTCACCAATCGGTGATCTACGAGGCACACGTCAAGGGCCTCACCATGACCCACCCCGACGTGCCCGAGGCGCTGCGCGGCACCTACGCGGGCGTGGCGACCGAGCCGATCCTGACGTACCTGAGGGAGCTGGGCATCACCGCCATAGAGTTCCTGCCGGTGCATCAGCATGTGGACGACCCCTTCCTGCTGGACAAGGGCCTGACGAACTACTGGGGCTACTCCACGCTGGCTTTCTTTGCGCCGGACGTGCGCTACTCGGCGGCGGCGCGGCGCGGCGACCCGGCGGGCGCGGTGCCCGAGTTCAAGAACATGGTGCGGGCGCTCCACGACGCGGGCATCGAGGTGATTCTGGACGTGGTGTACAACCACACCGCGGAAGGGAACCACATGGGGCCGACCATGTCCTTCAAGGGCATCGACAACCCCACCTACTACCGCCTGGTCGCCGACAACCCGCGCTTCTACTTCGACTACACCGGCACCGGCAACAGCCTGAATGTCCGGCACCCGCAGACCCTCCAGCTCATCATGGACTCGCTGCGTTACTGGGTCACGGAGATGCACGTGGACGGCTTCCGTTTCGACCTCGCCAGCACGCTCGCGCGTGGGCTGCACGAAGTCGACCAGCTCTCGGGCTTTTTCACCATCATCCATCAGGACCCGGTCATCAGCCGCGTCAAGCTGATTGCCGAACCGTGGGATGTGGGCGAGGGCGGCTATCAGGTCGGCAACTTCCCGGTGAACTGGGCCGAGTGGAACGGCATCTACCGCGACGACATGCGCGCCTTCTGGAAGGGCGAGGGCGGGCTGGCCTCCGAAATCGGCTACCGCCTGACCGGCTCCAGCGACCTGTACCAGAACGACGGCCGCAAGCCCTACGCCTCGATCAACTTCGTGACCGCGCACGACGGCTTTACCCTGCGCGATTCCGTCACCTACGAGCAGAAGCACAACGAGGCCAACGGCGAGGGCAACCAGGACGGCCACAACCACAACATCACCTGGAACTGCGGCGTGGAGGGCGAGACGGACGACCCCGAGGTTGGCCGCCTGCGCCGGCAGCAGCAGCGCAACTTCCTGGCGACCCTGCTGCTGGGCCAGGGCACGCCAATGCTGCTGGGCGGCGACGAGATCGGGCGGACGCAGAAGGGCAACAACAACGCCTACTGTCAGGACAACGAAATCAGCTGGTACGACTGGCAGAACGTGGACGAGGCGCTGCTGGCC
Organism: Deinococcus carri; assembly: GCF_039545055.1. Classification (NCBI taxonomy): domain Bacteria; kingdom Thermotogati; phylum Deinococcota; class Deinococci; order Deinococcales; family Deinococcaceae; genus Deinococcus; species Deinococcus carri. Next base: position 63,374 of record NZ_BAABRP010000007.1, on the reverse strand, counting down.
TTGACCCGCAAGCTGATTGCCCTGCGCAAGTCGCACCCGGCGCTGCACCGCCGCAAGTTCTTCAGCGGCCGCACCATCCGCGGCGAGGACGTGCGCGACATCGTGTGGCTGCGCTTCGACGGGGCCGAGATGACCGACGAGGACTGGAACAACCCCGAGACGCAGAGCCTGGGCATGTTCCTCGCCGGGGACGGCCTGGACGACGTGGACCCGGCGGGCCAGCCCCTGCGCGACGACCACCTGCTGCTGCTGCTGAGCAGCTCCTACGTGGACCTGCCCTTCCGCCTGCCCGAGCTGGGCGGCTGCCAGAAGTGGGAACTGCTGCTGGATACCACCGACGACGCGGCGCAGGAACAGGTGGACGCCGGGCAGGAAACGTCCCTGCGTGCCCGCAGCGTCAAGCTCTACCGTTGCAGCCAGACGACCCCCAAGGAGAACCAGGCAGGCGAGGACCACCCGGCCTGATTTCTCCAGGCCTGAGCTGGACCTTGAACGGTCCCTCATCCCCGGCTGACCTCACCCCCCTACCCTGACCCGTTCGCCGCCGTCCATTCCCGGGGGGCGGCCAGGAGTTTTGCTATGACGACTTCCTCCCACCTTCCCCAGAATCCCCCCGACGCCGACAACCCCGCCACCCGGCTGGGCGCTCACCTCCTGCCGGACGGGGGAGGCACACGCTTCCGCGTCTGGACCACCACCGCAAGGGAGGTGGGCGTGCGCGTGGACGGCGCGGACCACCCCATGCCGGCGCAGGGGGACGGCATCTTCGAACTGATCCTGCCCGTGGGGGCCGGCGCGCGTTACCTGTTCCTGCTGGACGGCGTGCCCATCCCAGACCCCTACGCCCGTTTCCTGCCGGACGGCGTACATGGCGAGGCCGAGGTGGTGGACCTGCACGCCTACACCTGGCAGAACACGGAGTGGCGCGGCCTCCCGCTGGGCGAGTGCGCGTTCTACGAGCTGCATGTGGGCACCTTCACACCCGAAGGAACGTACCGGGCAGCGATGGAGAGGCTGCCGGAACTGAAGGCCCTGGGCGTTACCGCCATCGAGCTGATGCCGCTGGCGGCCTTTCCCGGCCAGCGCGGCTGGGGCTACGACGGCGTGGCCCTCTACGCCCCCTATGCGCCTTACGGCCGCCCGGAAGACCTGATGGTCCTGGTGGACGCGGCGCACGGCCTGGGCCTGGGCGTGTTTCTGGACGCCGTGTACAACCACTTCGGGCCGGACGGCAGCTACCTGAGCGCCTACAGCCCGCGCTACTTCACCGACCGCTTTTCCAGCCCGTGGGGGGCGGGGCTGGATTACGCCGAACCGCACATGCGCCGCCTGATCACCGGGAATGCCCGCATGTGGCTGCGTGACTACCGCTTCGACGGCCTGCGGCTGGACGCCACGCAGAGCATGTCCGACGATTCCCCCGTCCACATCCTGCGCGAACTGGCGGACGAGGTTCACCGGCTGGGCGGCACCCACCTCCTGCTGGCCGAGGACTACCGCAACCTGCCGGACATCGTCACCGAGTACCACCTCGACGGCATGTGGGTGGACGACTTCCACCACGAGGTGCGCGTCACGCTGACGGACGACCGCGACGGCTACTACGGCCCGTACCAGGGCGGCGCGGCGGCGTTGGCGAACGTCATCAACCGGGGCTGGGTGTTCGAGGGGCAGACCTGGCCGCTGGAGGATGTCCCGCGCGGCAAGCCCGCCGACGCGCTGAACTCGCCCTCCTTCGTTTACTTCATCCAGAACCACGACCAGATTGGCAACCGCGCGGTGGGCGACCGGATTCACCACCTCGAACGGGTCACGCCCGCCATGTTCCGGGGCGCATCCATGCTGCTGCTGAGCCTGCCCACCACGCCGCTGCTGTTCCAGGGCCAGGAGTGGGCCACCTCCGCGCCCTTCCCCTTCTTCAGCGACCATCACGGCGAACTGGGGCAACTGGTGAGCGAGGGCCGCAAGAAGGAATTCGGCCACTTCGAGGGCTTCAGCGGCGAGAACGTGCTGGACCCGCAGGCGGAGGCCACCTTCCAGATGGCGAAGCTGGACTGGACCGAGCGCGAGAGGGGCGAACACGCCCGCACGCTGGCCCTCTACCGCGACCTCCTGCACCTGCGCCGCGACGACCCCGTGCTGAAGGACCGCGAACGCCGGAATCTCAGTGCCGGAAGCGTCGGGGACGTGCTGTGGGTGCGCCACATCACCGACGCGGGCGAGCGGGTGCTCCTGTGGAACGTCGGCCGGGAAGTGGTGGACGCCCAGACCCTGAGTCTCCCCTTCCCCCTCCCTGCGGGCGTGCTGCGCCACTCGGAAGGCCGGGAGGAACCGCGCCTGGAACGCGGGGAAGCCGTGCTGCTGGGGACTGACACATGACCGCCCCCACGCCCCACGCCCCACAACCCACAACCCACCTCCCCTCCGCCACCTATCGCCTCCAACTGCACCGTGACTTCGACTTCGCGGCGGCCCGCCGGGTGCTGCCGTACCTGAAGCGGCTGGGCATCACGGACCTGTACCTCTCCCCGGTCTGGACGAGCGCGCCGGGGTCCACCCACGGCTATGACGTGACCGACCACGCGCGGGTGGACCCCGAACTGGGCGGCGAGGGGGGGCTGCGGCGGCTGGCGGCGCGGGCGCGGGAACTGGGCCTGGGCCTCATCGTGGACTTCGTGCCCAACCACATGGGCATCCAGGGCGGGCACAATCCGTACTGGGAAGACGTGCTGACCCACGGGCAGGCCAGCCGCTACGCGCACTTCTTCGACATCTCCTGGCAGCCGCTCAAGCGGGCGCTGGAGAACAAGGTGCTGCTGCCGGTGCTGGGCGACCAGTACGGGCGCGTGCTGGAGCGCGGCGAACTGCACCTGGGGCGGGAGGGCGGACGCTTCTTCCTCACCTACTGGGAACGCCGCCTGCCCCTCTCGCCGCGCACCCTCGCGCCGCTGCTGGAGGAGGTGGCGGGGCAACTCGACGCCGGGACGCCCGAGCAGGCCGAACTCGCCTCCGTCGCGCGGGCGGCGGGCAACCTCCCCCGCAGCGCGAGCGCCGACCTGACCGACGAGGACCGCCTGGCGCGGGCGCAGGAGGGCGAAGTCATCACCCGCCGTCTGGGGGCGCTGGCGGAAGCGTCCCCCGCAGTTCGCACGGCCCTGGGCCGCGTGGTGGAGGCCGTGAATGCCGACCCCGCCCGCCTCGACGCGCTGATTCAGGAACAGAACTACCGCCTGGCCTCCTGGCGGGTGGCGGCCGAGGAAATCAACTACCGGCGCTTTTTCGACATCAACGACCTCGCGGCGCTGCGGATGGAAGACCCGCGCGTGTTCGCCTGGGCGCACGCGAGGCTGCTCGAACTCGTCCAAGACGGCGTGGTGCAGGGCGTGCGGCTCGACCACACCGACGGCCTCTTCGACCCCGCGGGGTACTTCCGGGCGCTGCAACGCGGCGCGGCGGAGGCGCTGGGGCGCGAGTGGCGGGAGGGTGAGGCACTGCCCCTCTACGTGGTCGCGGAAAAGATTCTGGAACCCGGCGAGCGGCTGCCCGAGGACTGGGCGGTTCACGGCACCACCGGCTACGACTTCCTCGCGCAACTGAACGGCGTCTTCGTGGATCGCCAGAGCGAGGAGGAGCTGACGGCCATCTACCGCCGCTTCACCGGGGACCGCGAGAGCTACGGCGAACACCTCTACCGCGGCAAGCTGCTGATCCAGCGCGTCTCGCTGCCCGGCGAGGTGAACGTGCTGGCCGAGCATTTGGAACGCATCGCGGAAGCTGACCTGCGCTCGCGCGACTTCACGCTGGTGGCGCTGCGGGACGCCATCCGCGAGGTCATCGCCGCCTTCCCGGTGTACCGCACCTACGTGCGCCCCGACGGCTCGCGCGAGCCGGGCGACAACGCCAAGATTGAGCAGGCCGTCCGCGACGCGCGGGGCCACAGCCGCCAGGGCCAGCGCGACCTCGACCCCAGCCTCTTCGACTTTCTGGAGGCGGTCCTCAAGCTCGACGCGCCCGACGAGGCCACCCGCGAGCGCTACGCGGGCTTCGCGCTCAAGTTCCAGCAGCTCACCGGCCCGGTGACGGCGAAGGGGGCGGAGGATACAGCCTTTTACCGCTACGCGCGGCTGCTCTCACTGAACGAGGTGGGCGGCGACCCGGCGCTGTTCGGCACGCCCCGGCAGGCGTTTCACCGGGACGCGGCGCAGCGGGCGGAACACTGGCCCGGCTCCATGCTCGCGGGCAGCACCCACGACACCAAACGCGGCGAGGACACCCGCGCCCGCATCAGCGTGCTGTCGGAACTGCCGCAGACCTGGGCGGCGTACCTGAGCGCCTGGTCGCCCCTGATTCGGCCGCTGGAACGTTCCCTGGACCTGGGACCCGCCCCCACCGCGCTCGACGTCTACACCTTCCTCCAGTCCGCGCTGGGAGCCTACCCGCTGGACGGGCGGCTGGACGACTTCGCGGACCGCCTGAGCGCCTATGCTCTCAAGGCCGCACGCGAGGCCAAACTCCGCACGGGTTGGGCCTCCCCCGACGGCGAGTACGAGGAGGCGCTGGACGGCCTGGTGCGCGGGCTGCTGTCCGAGGAGCGGTTCGCGGAAAGCCTGCGCGAACTGCATACCCGTGTCAGCCCCTACGGCGCGCAGAACGGCCTCTCGGCGGCCCTGGTCCGCCTGACCGCCCCCGGCGTCCCCGACACCTACCAGGGGTCGGAGGGCTGGAACCAGAGCCTGGTGGACCCCGACAACCGCCGCCCGGTGGACTACGCCTGGCGCACCCGTCTGCTTGCCCGCATCGAGAAACGCCACGCGGGCGACGGCCTGCGGCTCGCCGGGGACCTCCTCGCGCGCTACGAGGACGGCGGCGTGAAGCTGCTGGTCACGTGGGCCGCCCTCCAGGCCCGCGCCGCCCACCCCGACCTGTTCCGGCAGGGCCGTTACCGCCCCATCGAGGCCGGGAAGTACCTGCTGGCCTTTGCCCGCGAACACGGGGACGAGGTGGCCGTGACCGTCGCCCCGCGCCTGACGTACACCCTCACCCGCGAGCGCACCCCCTGGGCACTGGGCGAGGTGTGGGGCAACCGCCAACTGACCCTCCCCCGCCCCGGCACCTACGAGAACGTGCTGACCGGCCAGCGCTTCCAGGCCAGGGGCGAGAAAATCCCGCTGGCGCGGGTACTGGAGGGGTTCCCGCTGGCACTGCTGGTGAGGAGGTAGGGAAGCCGCCAGCTTCCAGCAGCCAGCAACCAGTAGAGACTGCGGCTTTTGCTCAAGCTTCCTGCTGCTGGAAGCTGGCGGCAGGAAGCTGGCCGCTCCTCCGGGAACCTTTCCCCCCCATCCCCCGTATCCTGTCCCGTATGCAACTGACTGCCACAAGAACGGAAAATCTGGTCCGGACCTTCATGGCGCGGACGTACTCGTGGATGGCGGCGGGGCTGGCGCTGACGGCCGGGGTCGCGTACCTGACGGCGCAGAACGAGGCGCTGGCGTATCAGGTGATGCAGTTCCGGCTGCCGCTGGTGCTGGCGCAGCTCGCGCTGGTGTTCGTGCTGAGCCTGGCCGCGCAGCGCCTCAGCAGCGCCGTGGCGGGCCTGCTGTTCATCGCCTACGCCGCGCTGACCGGCCTCACCTTCAGCGCCCTGCTGTTCGCCTACAGCCCCAGTGCCGTCATCGCGGCCTTTCTGACCACGGCAGGCACCTTCGCGGCCATGAGCGTGGCGGGCTTCGTCATCAAGAAAGACCTCAGCGCGATGGGCCGCTTCTTCCTGTTCGCCGTGCTGGGCCTGTTCGTCGCCATGCTGGTGAACCTGTTCGTGGTGAGCAGCGCCCTGACCCTGGGCATCAGCATCGTCGGCGTGCTGCTGTTCGCGGGCCTGACCGCCTACGACACGCAGATGCTGCGCAACCTCGCCCTGAGCGGGGTCAGCGGCGAGATGGCCGAGCGGGCCGCTATCAACGGCGCGCTGGCCCTGTACCTCGATTTCATCAATATGTTCCTGTTTATCCTGCGGCTGTTCGGGTTCGCGGGGAGCAGCAGGGATTGAGGGAAGCAGCCAGCCGCCAGCTTCCAGCAGAAAGAAAAGCCCCGGCAAACGCTGGGGCCTTTTTGTTTGGGCTGGCCGCTGGTCGCTGGAAGCTGGCCGCTCCCCGCTATCTCACCCCCCCCAGCTTCAACCAGTAATAGTCGTACTTGCCCAGCGTCATCGGGTACACGCCGCCCTCCTCCACCACCGGGAAGTGGCTGCCCCCGGCGAGCGTGACAGGACGCTGGCCCACGTGCGCAGAGAGGTCGAGCTGCGCGGCCTGGGCGTTCCCGGCAAAGTTGCTGACAATCAGCAGGGTGTCGCCGTCGTGGTGGCGGGTGAAGGCCAGGACGGCGGGGTTGCCTGTCTCGATAAAGGTGAGGTCGCCGTACGCGAAGGCGGGGAGGTGGCGGCGCACCTCGAGCTGGCGGGACACCCAGTGCAGCAGGCTGCCGGGGTCCTGTTCCTGGGCGTTCACGTTCACGCGCTGGTAGCCGTACACCGGGTCCTGGTTGGGCGGAAAGAAACACTGCTCGGGCAGGGCGGTCGAGAATCCACCGCTGATGCCCGCGTTCCACTGCATCGGGGTCCGCACGCCGTTGCGGTCGGAGAGCGAGAGGTTGTCGCCCATGCCGATCTCGTCGCCGTAGTACAGGATGGGGCTGCCGGGCAGGGCCAGCAGCACGGTGGTCAGCAGCTCGATGCGGCGGCGGTCGTTGTCGAGCAGCGGCGCGAGGCGGCGGCGGATGCCCACGTTGATCTTCATGCGCGGGTCGGGCGCGTAGGCCGCGTACATGAAGGCCCGCTCGTCGTCGGTCACCATCTCCAGCGTGAGTTCATCGTGGTTGCGCAGGAAGGTCGCCCACTGGCCGAATCGGGGAATCTGCGGCAGGCGGCCCATGATCTCGCGAATGGAGGTGGTGTCCTCGCGCTTCAGGCTCATATACAGCCGGGGCATCACCGGGAAGTTGAAGCACATGTGGAACTCGGGGTTCGCCTCGGTGCCGAAGTATTCCACGACCTCCTCCGGCCACTGGTTCGCCTCCGCAAGCAGCAGGCGGCCCGGATATTCCTCGTCCACGACGCGGCGGAGATTCTGGAGGATGGCGTGCGTCTCGGGCAGGTTCTCGCAGTTGGTGCCCTCGCGCTCGATCAGGTAGGGCACGGCATCCACCCGGAAGCCGTCCAGCCCCAGGTCCAGCCAGAAGCGCAGGGCCGTGAGCAGTTCCTCCTGCACCTTGGGGTTGTCGTAATTGAGGTCGGGCTGCGACGAGAAGAAGCGGTGCCAGTAGTACTTGCCGGCCTGCTCGTCGTAGGTCCAGTTGCTCGTCTCGGTGTCGGTGAAGATGATGCGGGCGTCGGCGTATTCGGTGCCGGTATCGCTCCAGACGTAGTAGTCGAAGTACTCGTTGGGGCTGCCGTCGGGCAGGGTGGGGCCGCGCCGCGCCGCCTGGAACCACGGGTGGTCGGAGGAGGTGTGGTTGGTCACCAGGTCGCCGATCACGCGCAGGCCGCGGGCGTGCGCCTCGCGCAGGAAGACCTTGAAGTCGTCCAGCGTGCCCAGGTCGGGGTGAATGCCCACGTAGTCGGCCACGTCGTAGCCGTCGTCGCGCAGGGGGCTGGGGTACCACGGCAGCAGCCACAGGCAGTCCACGCCCAGATTCTTGAGATAGTCGAGCTTTCCGGTCAGGCCGGGAAAGTCGCCCTTGCCGTCGCCGTTGCCGTCGGCATAGGTGCGGACCGAGAGTTCGTAGAAGACGGCGCTCTTGTACCACTCGGGGAGGGGGGCAGCCTGCGTCATGGGGCGCAGTGTAAGCCGCCCCGTGGAATCGCTGCCAGGGGGGAGCGCCGGGACAGGGCCGCGGGGATGAGGAGGATTTCATCCAGAAGCCACCTCTTTTTGATAAAGATAAATCATTATGTGCCCCTGTCTTCCCACGCTTCCCCAACCGTCCCAAAGAGGACGCTTCTCAGCATCGCTTCTTCTAGCCGTTAGTCTCGCGGCTTGCGCCTCCCCATCAGCCCAGGCGGCGGCCCTCCCCGTCAGCGCGACGACCAGCATCCTCGGGGACTTCGTGAAGGTGGTGGGGGGCCAGCGCGTGCAGGTGAACGTGATTGTGCCCCCCGGCGGCGACACGCACAGTTTTCAGCCGACCACCGCCGCCATTCGCGGCCTGGCGGGGAGCCGGGTGCTGTTCGCCAACGGCGCGGGCCTGGAACCCTGGCTGCCGAAGCTGAAGGCGGCGGCTCCCCGCGTGCCGGTCAGGGAACTCACCGCGGGGCTGAGGCTGCACCCGCTCGGACCGGACAGCCACGGGCACGCCACACTTGACCCCCATGCCTGGTGGGACCCCACCCTCGCCGCTGGGTATGTCCGCAACGTGCAGACGGCCCTGACCCGGCTTGACCCGGCGGGCAAGGCCACCTACGCGAACAACGCCGCCGCCTACCTCAAGCAACTCGCGGCGGCGGACGCCTACGCGAAAGGGCAGTTCGCCCGCCTGCCTGCCGCCCGGCGGCAGCTCGTCACCAACCACGACAGCCTGCATTCCCTGGCGGCCCGCTACGGCCTGAAGGTCGTCGGGACCGTGCTGCCGGGCCTGAGTACCGAGCGCGAACCCAGCGCCCGCGAACTGGCCGAACTGGTGCAGACCGTCAAGAAAAGCGGCACGCGCGTCATCTTCACCGAGAACACCGTCAACGCCCGCCTCGCCCAGACCCTCGCCCGCGAAACCGGAGCGAAGGTCGCCCCGCCCCTCTACACCGACGCCCTCGGTCCGCAGGGCAGCGCGGGGGATACGTACCTGAAGGCGTTCCGGGCGAATGTGGACACGATTGTCAGGGCACTGAAGTAAGCGGTGCGCGGGATGCAGTACGCAGGAAAAGCTCTTTTACCGCGCACCGCGTCCTGCGACCCACGCCCCTTCTTGATTCCGCCCTCGCAATATCAACACTCCCCGCGCTATCCTGGCCGAATGCTGGGCGTGGAGAACCTGACGGTGCGGTACGGCGCACAGCCGGCGCTGGAAGACGCGAGCGTGCGCTTCGTGCCGGGGACCTTCAGCGCCATCATCGGGCCGAACGGGGCGGGCAAAAGCACGCTGCTGAAAACGCTGGTGGGTCTGACCACCCCGACCACGGGCGAGGTCGTCTTTACTGACGGCGGGAGCGTGCAGGACGACGTGGCCTACGTGCCGCAGCAGCAGACGCTGGACTGGGCCTTTCCCGTCACCGTCTGGGACGTGGCGATGATGGGCCGCACCGGGCGGGTAGGCTGGCTGCGCTGGCCGGGCCGCGCCGACCGCGAACAGGTCGCGGAGGCGCTGCGGCAGACCGGCGTGTACGACCTGCGCGGGCGGCATATCGGGGCGCTGAGCGGCGGGCAGCGGCAACGGGTGCTGCTCGCGCGGATGCTGGCGCGGGACGCGCGGGTGCTCCTGCTCGACGAACCGCTGACCGGGGTGGACGCTGGCACCCAGGAGCAACTGATGGCCCTGCTGCGCGCCCAGGCAGGCGAAGGCCGTGCCGTGGTCATGGTCACCCACGACCTCGAACAGGCCCGGCGCTGGTGCGACCACCTCGTGCTGGTCAACCGCCGCATCATCGCGGACGGCACGCCGGAAGAGGTCTACACGCCGCGCAACATCGAGGCGACGTTCAGCTCCAGCCACCTGGGGCATACCCATGCGGAGGCGTGATGCGGCCTGAACTGTGTCTAGAAGTCGAGGGATCGAGCGGTCGAGGCTGGCCTGCTCGACGCCTCGACGCCTGGACACCTCGACCTGCCACCGGAGGTGCCGCCTGATGCACTGGCTGACCGACCCCCTGCAATTCGACTTCTTCCTGCGGGCCATCGCGGCCGTGGTGCTGGTCAGTGTGCTGTGTGCGCTGGTGGGGGCATGGGTGGTGCTGCGCGGGCTGAGCTACATCGGGGACGCGATGAGCCACGCGGTGCTGCCCGGCATCGTGGGGGCGTTTCTGACGGGGGGGAACCTGCTCGTGGGGGCGCTGGCAGCGGCCGTGTTGACGGCGCTGGGCATCGGCGCGGTCGGCCAGCGCAGCGGGCTGAAGCAGGACAGCGCCATCGGCATCGTGTTCGTGGGGATGTTCGCGCTGGGCGTGGTGATGCTCTCGCGTGCCTCCACCTTCACCACCGACCTGAGCAACTTCCTGATTGGCAATCCGCTGGGGGTCACGCCCGGCGACCTGTGGGCGGCGCTGGGGGTCACGGTGGTCGTCGGCGTGCTGCTGACGGCGGTGCAAAAGGAACTGCTGCTGGCCTCCTTCGACCCCACCGAGGCGCGCGCCATCGGCCTGCCGGTGCGTGGGCTGAACAACCTGCTGCTGATCCTGATTGGCCTGGTGGTGGTGCTGACCGTGCAACTCGTGGGCACCACCCTCAGCGTGAGCCTGCTGATCACCTCCAGCGCCGCCGCCCGGTTGCTGGCCCGCAGCCTGAAGAAGATGATTCTGCTCGCCGCCCTGCTGGGCACGGTCGGCGGCGTGGCGGGGCTGTACCTCAGCTATTTCCTGAACACCGCGCCGGGCGCGACCATCGTGCTGGTCAACACGGCGATTTTTCTGCTGGCGCTGGTGCTGCGGCGGCGGGAGTGAGCCTCGGGAAAGCGCCGAAGGCTCATGCAGTGGCCGGAGGCCGTTCGATACGTCATCTGGCGCATCCCGCCCGCGTGGCCCCTGCCTTAGCCTGACCCCGACGGTCCGGGTTCCCCGGCGTCCCGCTTTCCTTCATTCCACGGAGTTCTCCAATCTTGCGCCACCTCCCCCTGCTCTGACTTTCGGCCTGAAGCCTCGTCCCGCCGCGTGTGGGACGGCCTCACCCGCAGGGGGTTGGTCTTGTTGTTGCGTTTGAAGGGGGTCGCCCGCGTGTATGGCGACCAGACGATTTTCGAGGATGTGGACCTGGAGGTCGGCGTGGGCGAGCGGCTCGCGCTGATCGGGGAGAACGGGAGCGGCAAAAGCACCCTGCTGCGCCTGATGGCGGGGACAGATGCGCCCGACGCGGGCACGGTGATGCGAGTGGGCCGCGTGGCCCTGCTGACCCAGCACGCCGACGGCGGAACAGGCACCGTGCTGGACGCGGTGACGCCAGAAGACCTGCGCTCGGCACAGAAAGCGTTCGACGGGGCATCGGCCCGACTCCCCGAGGGCACCGACGAGGCGCTGAATGCCTTCGCGGAAGCCGAGGAAGCGTACCGCCTGGCAGGGGGCTATGACTTCGGGGTGCGGGCGGCGGGCGTGCTGCACGGTCTGGGGCTGGATCCGCAGGCGCAGGCGGCGCGGCTCTCCGGCGGGCAGACCCGGCGGGTGATGCTGGCCCGGCTGCTCCTCTCCCCCGCCGACCTGTACCTGCTGGACGAACCGACCAACCACCTGGACGCGGGCGGCGCGGCGTGGCTGGAAGGCTGGATTCGCGCCAGTGACGCGGCCTTTGTCCTCGCCAGCCACGACCGCGCCTTTCTGGACGCCGCAGCGACCCGCACGGCGGAACTGGAACGCGGGCGGCTGACGGTCTACCCCGGCGCGTACACGGCCGCGATGGAGTTGAAGGCCGCGCTGCGGGAGGCGCAGGCGCGCGATCACGCGGCCTACAAACGCCGGCGGGAGGCGCTGGACGAGGAACAGCGGCGGCGGGCCAGCAAGGCAGCGGCGGGTTTCAACCGCAACCGCGCGTCCGACGGGGACAAGATGCTGGCGGGCCGCAAGGCCGAGTGGGGCCAGAAGGTCCACGCCGCCCGCGCCAGGGCACTGGCAACCCAGATCGAACGCCTGGACACCCACGCCGCCGAAAAGCCCTACCAGGACCGCCGCACCGTCCGCCTCGACCTCCCGGACGCCCCACCCGGCCCCGCCGAGGTGCTGACCGTCCGCGACCTGAGCGCGACGCGCGGCGGGCAGGCGGTGCTGTCGGGCGTCCGCCTGGACGTGCGCCGGGGCGACCGTATCGCCCTGACCGGACCCAACGGCGGCGGCAAAAGCACGCTGCTGGCGGCCCTGCTGGGCCAGATGCCCCACATGGGCGAGGTCCACTGGGGCCAGGGCCTGTGCCTCTACGCGGCGGGCCAGCACGGCGAGGAACTCGCGGGCCTGGGGACGGTCGGGGAGGCGCTGCTGAACGCGAATCCCGCCCTCACGCCGCACCAGCTCCACGAGGTCGCCGCGCAGGTGCAGCTTCCGGGTCCCGCTGTTCCCCTCGCGGGCCTGTCGGGCGGGCAACGCACCCGCCTGAGCCTCGCGCGCCTGAACGTGACGCGGGCGCAGGTGCTGGTGCTGGACGAACCCACCAACCATCTGGACCTCCCCGCGATTGAGGCGCTGGAAGGCCTCCTCCTCACCTTCCCCGGCACGGTGCTGCTCGCCAGCCACGACCGCACGCTGGTGGGCCGGGTGGCGACACGGGTGTGGGAGGTGGGCAGGGGCGGGGTGGCCGAGGACTAGGAGCGGCGCTCCGTTGCGTTGCCGCGCGTTCTGGGCGTCCACTCCACTGCGCGCCGCCCTTTTGGCGCTTCTCGCTTCGCTCGGAAAGGTCGCCAAAAGGCGGCAACCTTTCTGCGCCCCGCCCTAATCCCCATTCACCTCGCCTGGTACCCCCGCCCTCTGCCCAGGCATCCGCCGCAGCACCGCCCACACCAGCAGCGTGCCGAGGACGGCAAAGGCCGCGCCCATCAGGAACGCCGCACCGGGGAGGCGCACCCCCGCGCCGCCCCCGTTGAAGTACGCGAACACGGCCGTGGCGAGAATCGGCCCCACCACACCCACCAGGCTGTTGAGACTGGTGATGGCCCCCTGCACCCGGCCCTGCTCGGTCTCGCTGACCTGGCGGCTGATCAGGCCCTGGATGGCCGGGTTGGCGAGGCCGCCCAGCGCGCCGAAGATCAGCGAGAGGTACAGCAGGAAGGAGGTGCGCGCGAAGCTCAGCACCAGGAACTCCCCGACCGACATGACCAGACCCAGCAAGATGGTGCGCCGCTCGCCCAGCACCGCCATCGCCCGGCCAATCAGTCCCGCCTGCACACCCGCCGTCAGCAGGCCGAAGAACGCGAGGGCCACGCCGTTCTGGGCCGGGGACCAGTTCAGCACCCCCTCGGTGTACAGCACCCAGGTGCTGAAGATGGTCTGTCCCGCCAGCCCCAGCAGCACGAAGGTGCCCGCGAGGTTACGCGTGATGGGGTACTCGCCCAGGGCCTTGAGCGGCGTGAAGGGATTGAGCGCGCTGCGGCTGAGCCGCCGGCCCCGCGCCGAGGCGGGCAGCGATTCGGGCAGCACCAGGAGGCCGTACAGAAAGTTCAGCCCCGTGAGGCCCGCCGCCGCCAGGAACGGCAGCCGCAGCCCGAAGTCGCCCAGCAACCCGCCCAGCGCCGGTCCCAGGATGAAGCCCAGCCCGAAGGTGGCCCCCAGCAGCCCGAAGTTCTTCGCGCGGTCCTCGGGCGGCGACACGTCCGCGATGTAGGCGTTCGCCACCGTCAGGCTCGCGCCCGTCACCCCGGCCACGAGGCGGCCCAGCAGCAACCACCCCAGGCTGGGCGCGAAGTACAGCAGCACGTAGTCGAAGGCCATGCCCAGCAGGCTCAGCAGCAGCACGGGCCGCCGCCCGTAGCGGTCCGAGAGCGTGCCCAGAATCGGCGCGCACAGAAACTGCATCACCGCGTAGGCCGACGTCAGCCAGCCGATGAAGCGCGCCCCTGCCGCCTCCGACCCCGCCAGTTCCTTGACCAGCCCCGGCAGCACGGGAATGATCAGGCCAATGCCCATCACGTCAATCAGGGCGGTCGCCAGAATAAAGATGAGGGCCGCAGGACGTTGACGCATAACGGCTCACTCTACGCGCTGCATATCAGGGGCGGGATAGCGCGACTGGCCTAACGGGTCAGCAGCACCCGCCCGCTGATCTCCCCGCCCTCCACCAGGGCCTGTGCCCGCGCGGCCTCCGGCAAGGGGAGTTCCGCCGCAGCGTGAACCCGCACTCCACCGCTCGCTGCCAGCGCAAAGGCCGCGGCGGCCGCGTCCCGGATGACCTGCGGCCTGGCCTGCCGGTGGTGGCCGCTGCTGTAGCCGATGACGGCGCGGCTCTGGCGATGTAGGGGCGGCGTGGGGAGGTGGGCCGGCTGACCCCCCGCGTGTCCGTAGATCACCAGCCGCCCGAAGGGGGCCAGGCACGTCAGGCCGCGTTCGGTGGTCGTGCCGCCGATGGAATCCAGAATCAGGTCCGCGCCTCGCCCCTGGGTCAGGACGTTCACGCGCTGCGTGAAGTCCTCCCGGTGCCGGTTCACGACCTCGTCCACCCCCAGGCCGCACAGGAAGTCCGCGCGGGCGTCACTGCCCACCACGCCGATGATCTGTCCTGCGCCCCGCGCACGCGCCATCTGCACGGCCAGATGCCCCACGCCACCGGCCGCTGCGTGAATCAGCACCGTCTCGCCGGGTTCGAGGCGGCCCGCGTGCGTCACCACGTTGTATGCCGTGACCAGCGCGGTCAGGCTGGCAGCGGCCGCGTTCGGCACGCCCTCGCCCAGCGGGAAGGTGAGGTGGGCCGGGGCCAGCACGTGGGTGGCATAGCTGCCGCCGACCGGAAAGCAGGCCACCCGTTCGCCCACCCGCAGCCCAGTCGCCCCCGCACCCAGGGCGTCCACCGTGCCGCAGGCGTCCAGGCCGGGGATGAAGGGCAGCTTCCCTCCCGCGCCCTGCCCACCGCGCCGCGCCTGAATATCCGCGTAGTTCACCCCCGTTGCGCGGACTCGCACGCGCACCTGCTCCGCTCCGGGCACCGGCAGGGGCCGCTCCCGCCAGGTGAGGACTTCGGGACCGCCGTGACGCTCAGCAAGGATGGCATGGGACATGCGGTCAGCACAGCACGAAAAACCGCCCCCGTGAAGGGGCGGCCATGTTCCCGGCGGAGGGTCAGCGCAGGCTCAGTAGAAGGTGGTGATGCGCTCCACGCTGTGGCGGTGGTGGGGGAAGCCTTCCTCGGCGCGCTTGCCGACCGGCAGCATTCCGGCGAACTGCACGTGCGCGGGCAGGCCCAGGAGTTCCCTGACCTTTTCGGGGTCGAAGCCGAGCATGGGCACCGTGTCGTAGCCCAGGCCGCGGGCGGCCAGCATCACAAAGCCGAAGGCGATGTTGGCCTGGGTCAGGCCCCACTGGCCGCGCTGGGCCACGTCCTGACCCTCGAAGTTCTTGCGCAGGCCCGCCGCACGCGCCGTGATCTGTTCCTCGCCCATGCCGGGGTGGACGGTTTCCTCGGCGTTTTGCAGCACGTCTTCCATGTCGCTGTACACGACAATGACGGCGGGGGCGCTGGTCACCTGGCTCTGGTTGTAGGCCGCCGCCTGGAGTTTTTCCTGAAGCTCGGGGTTCTGAATCACGGCAAAGCGGGTCGGCTGGACGTTGTTGGCCGTGGGCGCGAGGCTCGCCAGGCGCAGGATCTCGCGCAGGTCATCCTGGTTCATCGGCTCCTGCACGAACTTGCGGATGCTGCGGCGGGTCTGGATGGCTTCGGTGACGGTCAGGGAACGGGTGGCAGTCGCGGTCATGACGGAAGGCTATCTCCACTGCTTTGAAAAGTCAAGCGGTGTGATTTGCGCCGCACTTTATCTGCGCCGAAGGTGTAGAGTTGGGTCATGAATCCCGCACCCCCCGCTTTTTGCCCGGTCTACCGGGCTATCGGCGTGTTGCAGGAGAAATGGGTGCTGCATATCGTCCGCGCGCTGCTGGACGGCGAGAAAGGCTTCAACGAACTCGCCCGCGCCGTGGGCGGCTGCAACAGCGCCACCCTCACGCAACGCCTGGAACACCTCGAAACTCTCGCCATCATCTCCAAGCGCACCGAGGACACCCAGGGCAAACTCGCCCGCAGCGTCTACAGCCTCACCCCCGCTGGCCGCGAACTCCAGGGCGTGATCGATGCCATCGGCAACTGGGCGCGCGAGCATCTGGAAGAGGACCGGGCCGAGGCCGTACCTGCGCCCTGAGGGGCCGTCACCAATCTTAGAAGCCTCTGCTGCGGCAGGGGCTTTATCGTTGAGAAGGAGCTAGAACAGCGCTCCCGCATGGGCCGCGATCAGCAGCGCCGCGTCTGCCGGGGCGAGGGCGGAGGTGTCGATGCGGATGGCGTCGGGAGGTGGGGGGAGGTTGCCTGATTCCCGCAGCAAAGTGCGGAGTTGCTCCGGGTCGCGCAGTTTCAGGCGTTCGGCCCGTTCGGGAAGGGTCATCCGGCGGGCGAGTTCGCCGGTATCGCAGGTCAGCCAGACGGGGACGAAGGCGGCCCCACGAACGGAGGCGAGGTCGCGCAGGTGCTGCACCGCTTGCGCCTCTCCCGGAAGGTCGGCAAGGTAGCTCGTAAAGATGTGGGACACGTGCCAGGGGGCCGCCTGGGCCGCCTCGTACAAAACTCGCCGTATCCGACGAACAAAAGGCCACGCCTCGGCGGGAACAGGCTTCACGCCATCCAGCCCAAACGCGCTGAACACGGGGTCATTGCTGAGGTGATTGTCCAGCAGCGCCGCCCCCGTCAGCCGCGCGAGGTGCTTGCCAATCGTGCGTTTGCCGCTGCCCGGTGGCCCGACGAGGGAATAGACGGTGGGTGCCATACCCGCAGGCTAGCGGGAGAGCAGGAGGGGCAGCATGGGCCGAAATACTGAGGGGAGAACAGCAAAAAACGCCCCAGCCAGAGCCAGGGCGCTGATTGCTGACGGCTCGAAGCTGACCGCTTACTCCAGCACCGCCTCATGCACAATCTCCACGTTGCCCGCCATCACGCGGCTGAGCGGGCACATCTCGGCGGCCTGCGCCACGTGCCGCTCGAACTCGGCCTGGTCGATGCTGCCCACCTTGCCGCGAATGGTGAGGCGCATGGTGCTGATACGGAAGCCGGGGCCGTCCTTGACCATCTCGCAGGTGGCCTCGGTGCGCAGGTCCTGCGGGTCGTGGCCATCGCCCGCCAGGAGGGCCGAGAGCTGCATGGTGAAGCAGCCCGCGTGTGCGGCGGCGAGCAGTTCTTCCGGGTTGGTGCCCGCGCCGTTCTCGAACCGGGTCTTGAAGGAGTACTGGGCGTCTTGCAGCACACCGCTGCCGGTGCTGACGGTGCCCTGCCCGCTCCTGAGGTCGCCCTTCCAATGGGCGCTGGCCTTGCGTGCGATATCTGCCATGCCCCACAGTCTGCGCCGGAAGGGACAGGGCGCGTGTTCAGTCTCGCTTAACGTGGAGTAAAAGCTAGACTGCCCCATGTCGAACGCGAGGCCGCATAACAGCTGGGAACCGTCCGCCTGGGACCTGTCCGCCGGAACGCCGCTGACCGGAAAGGGCGGCGCGCCTCTCCAGGGCTACGTGTGGCACGCCCAGCATCCCCGCGCCGCCGTGCTGCTCGCGCATGGATTCGGGGAGTACGCGGGGCGCTACGTGGAACGCTACCACCGCCTGATTCCCACGCTGGTGGAGGCCGGCTACAGCGTGTACGCCACCGACCTGCGCGGGCACGGCCAGTCGCAGGGGCGGCGGGCGGTCGTGGACACCCGCGAGCTGGTGGAAGACCACCTACGTGCACGCGAGCGGCTGCGGGGCCAGCCGCTCCCGGTCTACGCCTTCGGACACTCGCTGGGCGGGCTGGTCACGGCGGCGAGCGCGGCACGGGACCCGCGCGGGCTGAGCGGCGTGATTCTCTCCAGCCCCGCCCTCCTGATCGGTGAGGACGAACCCGCGTGGCTGAAGGCACTGGCCCCCGTGCTGGCGAGGGTCGCGCCCGCCGCGCAGGTGACCGAGCTGGGCAGCGGGGGCCTCTCGCGGCTGGCGGAGGAGGTCGAGGCGTACCGGGCCGACCCCAACGTGTACCAGGGCAAGGTGCCCGCCCTGACCGCGGCCTCGATGCTGCGCCTGAGCGGCGAACTGTGGGGGCAGTACGCGCGCTGGACGCTCCCCACACTAGTCATCCACGGCACCGCCGACCGCCTGACGGACGTGAACGGCTCGCGCCGCTTCGTGGAGGCCATACCTGCGCCCGACAAGACCCTGCGACTGGTGGAGGGCGGCTACCACGAACTCCTGAACGACGAACCCCGGGACGAGGTGCGGGGCTGGATTCTGGAGTGGCTGGGCCAGCGGACGGGCCAGGCACAGCAGGCGACCGATTCCCCCAGCGCAGACCAGCCCTAGCCCCGCGCCTCCCGTCCGTCTTCCCGGACCCCGCCGCCCCGCACCTCGGGATGAATCCCGAAGTCCTCCGCGATCAGGCGGGCCGTCATCTTGGCGCTCATCATCACGCTGGGGGTGCCCGCGCCGGGCTGCACCCCCGCGCCGACGAGGTAGAGGTTCCGCACGTCCTCCGAGCGGTTGTGGGGGCGCAGGTACGCGCTCTGGGCCAGGACGGGTTCCGGACCGAAGGCGTTGCCCAGGTAACTGTCCAGCGTCCCCTCGAAGTAGTCGGGCGTGATGTAGTCCAGATGCGTCAGGCGCGCGCGCAAGTCCGGGAGGTGCCCCCGTTCCTCCAGCAGCGCCAGGACACGTTCGACCAGCCGCGGCCCCTCGGCCTCCCAGTCGATCCCGCTGCCGTTGTGGGGCACGGGCACCAGCGTGTAGGCGGCGTGGTGTCCGGGCGGCGCGAGGCCGGGGTCGGTGAGGGTGGGAACGTGCAGGTACTGGCTGAAGTCGGCCCCCAGCACCTTCTGCCCGAAGATTTCCCGCAGCAGCTCCTCGTAACGCGGCCCCAGGATGATGTTGTGGTGCCGCAGGCTCAGCGCCGTACCGTCGTCGCGGAAGCCGAAGTAGATCACCAGCAGGCTCATGCTTTGGCGGGCTGCCTTCACACGCAGGTCGCTGTTGACCAGCCGGGCCTGCCGGGGGACCCGCTTGAGGTAGGTGTTCGCCCAGTCGCCGTTGCTGACCACCAGGTCGGCGGGGCGCTCCTCGCCGCCCCGGAGGCGCACGCCGCGCGCCACCCGCGTGCCGAGGGGGTGCTGCACGGGCCGCCCCCGGTCGTCCGTCACCAGAATCTCCTCCACCTCCGCGCCGTACTCGATGCGCCCGCCGAGTTCCCCGAACTTCTGCGCCAGCGCCCGCACCAGCGCCCCCGTGCCGCCCAGCGCGTAGTGGATGCCCCAGGTCTTCTCGACGAAGTGAATCATCGCGTAGATGGCGGGCACGCTGAGGGGATTGCCGCCGATCAGCAGCGTCTCGAAGGAAAAGACCTGCCGCAGCTTGGGAGACTGGAAGTACCGGCTGGTAAAGGAAAAGAGCGTCCGCACGGCGTCCAGCTTCAGCAGGTCGGGCACGACGCGCAGCATGGTGCCCACGTCCCCGAAATGCGTGTAGCCCAGCTCCAGAAAGCCGCGCTGGAAGATGGCGGCCGCGTCCGCGTGGAAGCGTTCGTAGCCCGCCAGGTCCTCCGGCGCGAGTTCGGCGATCTGGCGGCGGGTGCTGTCCGGGTCGCCGTCGTAGTCGAAGAAGGTGCCGTCGTCGAACACGATGCGGTAAAAGGGCAGCACCGGCACCAGCCGCACGTAGTCGCGGGTGCGGGGGCCGCCGCTCTCGCCCTCCCGCACCCGCTCGCCGGTCAGCACGTGGGGCGGGTAGTCGGGCTGGTCGAGCTGCCCGGCATCGCGCTCCAGCGCGAACAGTTCCTCGATGAAGTGCGGCACCGTGATCACGGTCGGCCCCATGTCGAAGACGTAGCCGTCCGGCGTGCGCTTCTGGTAGGCCCGCCCGCCCGGCCCGTCCAGCCGTTCGAGAATGGTCGTGTCGAAGCCCAGGCTCTGGAGGCGGATGCCCAGGCTCAGGCCGCCGAAACCCGAGCCGATGATCAGGGCCTGTTTGCGTTTGTGTGGTGGGGGTTGGGGCATGGGGGTCCTTTGGGGGGGCAGGTGAGGGGCTATGAGCTATGAACGAGCCGCAGAGGGGCTTCAGCTTCTGGCGTCAGCCCTGTTGTTCACGGCTCAAAGCTCAAAGCTCATAGCCCTTCTCCCCCACCACCGCCGCCCCCCGCAATTCCCACCACGCCTGCGGCAGCATCAGCAGCTTACGCGGACCGCTGACATGGGCGCGGCGGCGGAAGTTGTCGAAGTCGGCGCGGGCGAGGTCGTCGAGGATGCCCTCGTAGGAGCGGGCGGCGGTCTGCACGGCGAGGCGGGCGCGGCCGTGCAGGCAGGGAATCCCGGCGCGGCCCTCGGCGTACCACGCGCGGGCCAGGGCCGAGAGGTGTTCCATCAGGGCGCGGTACTGCGGCGTCACCACCCCGGCCTCCAGCATCGCGCGGGTCACGCCGTACTCGGCCAGCAGCGTCTCGGGGAGGTACACCCGGCCGCGCTCCAGGTCCTCGCCCACGTCGCGCAAGATGTTGGTGAGCTGCATCGCCTGACCCAGCCGTAGCGCGCAGGCCAGGGTCCGCTCGCCCCCGCTGTACCCGCAGATCGGCGCGATCATGAAGCCCACCACGCCCGCCACACGGCGGCAGTACAGGGTAAGGTCGTCCAGGTCGCGGTAGGGGTGCCCGTGCAGGTCCATCCGCAGGCCCTCGTGCAGTTCCGCGAAGGCGGCCAGGGGAATCGGCCAGCGGGCGGCGGCCCAGGCCAACGCCGTGTCGGCGGGATGGGGCGTGGGGTTCCCGGCGAAGGCCGCCTGCACCCGCGCCCACCACTGCCCCAGTTGCGCCCCGGCCTCCGCCTGCGGCCCCTCGTCCACGATGTCGTCCCCGGCGCGGCAGGCGGCGTAGACCGCCCACACGGCCTCGCGCTCGCGGGGCGGAAAAAAGCGCGACCCCAGGTAAAAGGTCTGGCTGTGCCTGCGCGTCACGTCCCGGCAGTGCAGGGCCGCCTCCGGGGCGAGCGGCGGTGCAGCGGGCGGGGGAGCGGCATGGGGCAAGGTCAGAGTCCTCCGCCTGCGAGTGTAAGGGGGAGCGGCCGGGGGAACGTCACGCTTTCTTACAGACGCCGCCTGACAGACACCGCGCGGAGGGGCCGGGGAGGAGCGCCCCCGCCCGCCGTCCCCACCCTCAACCCTGCGCCTTCACGTACCGCTCGAAGACCACGGCCCCCACCTGCACAGCGTCCGTGCGGGCACAGCCGGGCAGGTGCCGCGCCACCCAGGCCGGATCGGGAAAGGTCAGGCCGCCCAGGGCCGGGAGGGTCAGAAGCGGCTGGAGGGGATGACCCGTACGCCCCACGTACATCAGCCAGAGCTGCCCGCCGGGCCGGGTCAGGCGGGCGAGTTCGGCCAGCAGGCGCGCCGGCTCCCGCGTCTCGTTCAGGGTCGCGCCGACGGTCACACCGTCAAAGGCGGCGTCGGGCAGGCCGCTGGCCTCCAGATTCGTGAGGAACCAGTCGATGTGGGGGTGCGGGGTCTGCCGCCGGGCCGCCGCCAGCATGGGCGCGCTCAGGTCGGCGGCCAGCACCCGGCAGCCCGCCCCGGCCAGCACGCCCGCATAGAAGCCGGTGCTGGTGCCCGCGTCCAGCCAGCCCTCACCGGGCCGCGGACGGCATAGCGCCCGGAACAGCGCCGCCTCGCGCGCCAGGGGGAAAGCCTCGCCCGTCAGCAGCGTGAGGGACCGCCGACGCCACCCCGCGTAGCCCCAGGCCGTGAGGGGCCAGCGGTTGGTGCGCTGCGCCAGCGTGAGGGCCGGCCCGGCGAAGGGGAGGTTCAGCGTTCCTTGGCTCTGGCGCGGGTCCCCCATGAGGTTCATTATGCTGGGCGTGACTGGCCCTGCCCCGCGCACCTGCCGGGGAGGGTCTGTGGAGGCAAGCATGCAAGAAGAACGCAAGAGCATGGGGGGTGCGCTGGTCGATGTGTTCGACGCAGGCGTCACGCTCGTCAAGACCGAGATTCGCGCGCTGCTGCGGCAGGTGACGAACGTCGTCAAGGCCAAGGGCATCGGGGTGGTGCTGCTGCTGGGGTCGGTCGGGCCGCTGCTGATGGGCCTGATCTTCCTGATCCTGGCCGTGTTCTACGGCCTGATGCGGCTGGGCCTGGGGGCCTGGGCCGCCGCGCTCCTGATTGCCATCGTGGCGTTCGTGCTGACCGGCGTGCTGATCATGATGGGCCTCAAGCGCCTGAGCGCCGAGGTGCCCAGCGACGAGCATGACCGCCCGCACCGCTCCCACGACCAGATGACCGAGGACGAGCGCCTGGAGGCCCAGTACCAGGCCGAGCAGGCGGCCAAGGCCCGCGCCTCCACGACGGCCACCACCAGCACCCACACCGGCAGCGACCGGGGCGAGCGGGTGACCGTTGCGGCGGGCAGCGCGGCGGCAGGGAGCGCCGTGGCGAGCGGGGCTGCGGGAGACATGCGCCCGGGTGTGGACTACCATGTGCCCGCCGGCGCGGCGGACCGGATAGAGGGGACCGTGACGGTGCCCATGCCGCGCAGTGACAGCCGCACGGAGACGATTCCGGTCTACGGCACCAATCCCGATGGCAGCCAGCCCGCGCACGGCGGCAGCGTGACCGACTTCGGCGTGGAGCCGACCCGCGAGGAACACGAACGCGACGGTCACGGGGCACACGGCAACCACGGCAAGCGCCACGACCCCAATCTTCAGGAACCGGTCGTGTTGAAGGACGCGCCGGGGATCGACGTGAGCACCAACCCCACCTTCCGTGAGGACATGAAAAAGGAGGGCTACTGATGACCGACCGAGCAGACCGGACGGCGGACCGGGGGTCAGAACCGGTGATCGTGGAGCGCATCACGGTGGCCTCCCCCATCGAGGAGCGGGTGACGGTGGACCGGCCTGTGCAGGCGGAACGGCCAGCGACGGCCGACCGGGCGATGAACTCTGACCGGCCTATGGAACGGGCGGCCATGGACACGCACCGCGAGGTGAGCTACCGCGACGAACGTGAGGAGGCCCGCGCCCGGCTCAAGGCCAGCGTGGATGCCCTGGCCGAGCGCACCAACCTCCAGGTGCAGATGCAGAAAGAGCCGCTCAAGATGCTGGGCGGTGCCTCGGCGGTCGGGGCGACGGCGGGGGCGCTGCTGGGCCTCGTGCTCGGGCGGCAGTTCCGGCGGACCAAGAAAATCTACGTGGACGCCGACAGCCCCGACCGGGACCAGAAGGCCCTGATCCGCGCGCAGAAGAAGGAAAAGGGCGGCCAGAACGTGGGCGGCGCGCTGGTGGCGACCATCGCCACGCTGGGCTTCAAGCTCCTCAACGACAAGGTCCTGACCCCCCGGCTGGAAGAAGTGGCGAACAACCTGCTCGACCGTGCCGGACAGGGCGGGCAAAAGCCGACGGCCCCGCGCTCCGCGCAGTCTGCCGCAACCGAGTCTGCCGCACGCCCGACCGGGGGGCAGGCCCATAGCGCCTCCTGGACACTCGGAGGCCAGCGCCACGCACCTGTCTCCACCAGCACCAGCGCCACGGCCAGCTTCCTCAAACGCGACGAGGGCGCGGAGGCCAGCGACGCCGCCCGCCTGGGTGTGCCCGGTGGTCCCAGCATCCCCGGTACCGGCAGCAGTATCCCTGTGCCCGTCAGCACGGTCGAGGCCAAGGCCAAGGGCAGCCCGATCGACCCCGAGGAAAAGGCCAACCCCAATATCCGCTGAGGCCTATTCCCCTCCCCGGCCCCGGCCAGCCCACGCGGCTGGGCCGGGGTTTTTCTGCTGGCGGCAGCTCTGCCGGGAGGCAGCGGACTTTGTGCGCCACTTTTTGATAGACCAGAATCATGTCTGCTAGCCTGGGCACATGACGGCCACCCGCAGCACCCGCCAGCGCGACGTGATTGCCCGCGTCCTCACCGAGGCGGAAGGCCCCCTGGCCGTGGCCGACGTGCTGACGCGCGCGCAGGCCGACCTGCCGGGCCTGGGGGTCGCCACCGTGTACCGCACCCTCAAGCTGCTGACCGAGCAGGGCCACATCCATCCCGTCACCCTTGACGGCGAAGCCCGCTATGAGCGCGCGGGGCGTGGGCACCACCACCACTTCTCCTGCAACAGTTGCGGGCGGGTCTATACGCTGCATACCTGCCCGGTGGCCCTGCCCAGCGGCACCGTGTACCCCGGCGGCTTCATCGTCGAGGCGCACGAGGTCACGCTGTACGGGAAGTGCCCGCAATGTGCCAGGGCCGGCCTCAGCGGGCCAGCTGCCCCAGCAGGCGCTGGAGGGTCGCCGCACTGACGCCCGCCTCGCGGTAGGGATTCAGCCCCGGCGAGGCGGCCACCCGGCGGACCAGGGCCGCGCCCCCCGGCAGCATGAACCCGTAGCGGTACAGGGTGAGGTTCACCGGACCATCAGGAGCCGCGAAGCGGGAGCGGGCCAGCAGCAGGGCTGCCCGGCGTTCCAGCTCCGCGCGGGCCTGGTCCAGCCTCTCCCGCTGCGCGGCCGTGAGGACCCCCCGCAGGCGGTCCAGGGTCCGCTGCGCGTCCTGGGGGCCGAGCGTGGGCCGGGTCACCTGCTCGCGGAGGATGGCGGACAGCGCCGACCGGGCCGGGGCGTCCAGGAGGAAATCGTCTCCGGCGGTCAGGTCGGCCAGCAGGCGCACCGTGACCAGCAGCTCCAGCACCGGCTGCACCCGCGCCAGATCGGGCGAGGGGTCGGCGGCAGCGGCGGAATGGGGGGGCAGGGGCATCATGCGGGGGGGAGTGGCCGCCGCCGCACCCAGCGACAGGCAGGCGAGGAGCAGGACACGCTTCATGCCCCGATCGTAGCGGTCACACATGATGACGGGCTGATACTGCTTCCGATTGAAGGGTGTTGAAAACACCCGGAAATCCGACCAGAGGGAGAAGGAACAAGGGCGGATTTCGGAAAATGGATGAACAGGCGGTGCCCTCCCGACTGTTCAGGAATTGGACGGAATCCGTATGATACCGGGCGCGCCAACAGGCGGGAGGGGGCAGCGTTTGATGCGCTGCCCCCTCCCCTGTGGCCCGGTCTGCTCTCAGGGCGCGAGGCGCAGGTCGCGCTGCTCGCGCGTTTCCTCCGGGAAGATGACGGCCCCGTGCTGCGGCGCGAAGGTGCGGACGACGCGCGGCTTGCGGCTCACCGACTGGGTGGACAGGCCGCTGAGGTGCTCGTACCACTTGTAGGGCTGCACGTTCACCCCGGCGGCCAGCGCGGCGTCCAGCACGGCGCGGTAGCCCTGGTGGGCGAGCTGGGCGGCGTCCAGGTAGGCCAGGCCGTCGTATTTGCCCTCAGCCTGCGCGAACAGGCTGTCGGCGCTCTGGGCGGCGGCGCTCACCTTGCCGGCCTGGCCGGCGCGGCGCACCAGTTCCAGGACGGCGTTGGTGTTGTTCAGGTAGGCCGCCGTCAGGTAGCGGTACTGGGCGTCGAGGTTGAACTGCCCGAACGTCTTGGCGAGGTCGTTGTACGACATGATGCTGGCGCTCTCGTCACCCACGTTGGTGAAGTAGAAGTCGCCGGAGGGGCCGTAGGACAGGTCCTGCTCGCTGTCGTAGCCGTCGTGGGGGTGCGACAGGCTGAGGTGGTGGCCGACCTCGTGGACCGTGGTGTCGGTAAAGCCGTAGCCGGCATCCACCAGGCTGGGCGTCAGGAACGAGTACACGAAGCTCTGGGTGCCGGTCTCGCCGTCGTCGTAGGCGATGCCCAGCAGGCCTTCCTGGCTGTCGTCGTTGTCGTTGAAGGCGTACACCGGCAGCAGGTAGCGGCCCTCGGGGGCGTTCTGGTAGCTCTGGCGCAGCTCCTTCACGCCGAACTGGAAGAGCTTCTCGCCGCTGAAGTCGGCGTATTCCGGCGAGCAGATGTCCTCGGCCTCCACCGGGAAGAAGCACTTGTAGACATCGGCCAGGTCGCCGTCCAGCGGCGTCTGCTTGACCACGTTCGAGAACTTGGCGAAGGGCTGGAGCACCGACACGCGGCTCTGCACCAGCCCGGCGTTCAGCAGCTTCTGCGGGTCGATGGCTCCCTCGCCCTGCTCGACATGCAGGTCGAGCTGGATGTCCTCGGGCATGCGCGGGGGCGTCAGCGACACGCGGTAGATCGGGCTGGGCGTGAACAGGAGGTTCAGCGCCGTGTACCGCACCACGCGCGCCAGATCAGGGCTAACCTTGCGGCCATAGCCGATGCTGGCCTTGCGGGTGCCGTATTCCCAGATGGGCGGGAGGCGGTAATCCGCTTCCTTGTCGCCGTTCACGTTGGCATTCGTCACGTCGTAGGCCTTGGTCCACGGGTCGGGGTTGGCCGAGAGGTCATAGAACCACACGCGCTGCGCCGCCTGGCCCTCGCGGGTGCTGCCGCCCCAGGCAATCAGGCGGCGGCTGCCGCTGGTGCCCGCCCGGTAGCCGGTGTCGCTGTCGGGCACATCGGCGCGGGTGTACGAGTGGAACTTGAAGTCGGGGCGGTCGTACCAGTTGACCAGGTAGACCGTGTACTCGCCAGGCTTCACACCCACGCGCGCCACGTTGTCGGCCAGCCAGTTCTCGGTCTTGGCGGCGTCGATTTCCAGGTTCCCGGTGATCTCGCGGTTGATGTTGGGGGACACGGTGGGGCAGGCGTAGGCCGAGGCCAGCGTGGCCGGGTTCAGGGGTGCGGGCAGCTTCGTCAGCTTCTTGACGTCGGTGACCTGGCAGTTGTAAAAGGCCTGCTGCGCCGTCAGCGACTGCTCGCTGCCACTCTGCTTCAGGAAGCCGAAGAAGTCGTCCTCGAACTTCTGATCCGCGAAGACGTAGTTGTACTGGTAGTCGAAGGCGTTGCCGGTGTACTCGGTCGAGCCGTAGGCGCTGGGGCTGCGGGCAATCGTGTCATAGCTGCCGGGCAGGATGTTCTGGAAATCGCGGGGGTTCACGTCGCGGGCCGTGGCGACCTGGCCGGGCAGCGTCTCGCGGTAGCCCACGAATACCACGTTGACCTTCAGGGCCGTGCGGATGGAGTCCTGCTCGCCGGGCTTGAGGGTGCTCAGGCGTCCGAAGTCCGTCTGCGTCCCGGTGGGCGGCTGGGGATTGTTCGGCCCGCAGGCGGCGAGCAGCGAGGCGCTGATGAGGGTGGCGGCAGCAATGCGAAGTTTCATAGGCCTCCTGGGTCCGGCACCGGACCGGAAGTGAAGGGGTGAGAAGCTGAGGAACCGCCGCGGCAGAGACGGTGGAAACCAGCATCCGGCAACCCCTGGCCCGGTGCGGTTCCTCCTGCCTGCGCTGTCAGATAAGAACACAGATGCTCTTCACATGCACAGCATTCCCGGCAGGGCAAAGTGGGCAGGCGACCTGCCGAATGCCAGCGCAGATGCGGGAGCCGCCGCCCTCCTGAAATATTCATCTTTTTCAGGGGGCTGCTTCAAGGGGCCGCGTCCGGGCCGGCAGGCCAGGGGCCGGCGGCCCCGGTTGACCCCCCGCACCTGCCCTGCTACCCTCTTGGCTAGCTCCCGCGTGGAGCGACCCTATCCAGAGCGCCCGAGAGACCTGGCTCGTCGACGGCGCGGCAACCGGACCTCATCGCGTCACGGTGCCAAGGCCAGCCCACCCCCGCGTCAACGATGACCGCGTGTGTGGGACCGATCAGGGAAGGTCACGCGGATGAACACTTGCCCCGCCCCTTCTCGACATCCCGAGAGGGGGCGCGCGCTTTGGCCCGCTCCCCCACAGGCCACACGCTTCTTTTTCCTGTGAGGAGGGCCGCTTCATGGCTTCCAACCCCAATCATCTGCACTTCGAGACGCTTCAGGTTCACGCCGGACAGCACCCCGACCCGGCCACGGGGGCGCAGGCAGTGCCCATCTACGCCACCAACTCCTACGTGTTCGAGTCGCCGGAACACGCCGCGAACCTGTTCGGCCTGCGCGCCTTCGGGAACATCTACAGCCGCATCATGAACCCCACGAACGCCGTGCTGGAGGAGCGTATCGCGGCACTGGAGGGCGGCGTGGGCGCGCTGGCGGTGGCGAGCGGACACGCGGCGCAGTTCCTGGCGATCACCAACGTCGCGCAGGCCGGGGACAACATCGTCAGCTCGCCCAACCTGTACGGCGGCACGGTGAACCAGTTCCGCGTGACGCTGCGGCGGCTGGGGATCGAGGTCCGCTTTACCGGCAAGGACGAGCGCCCGGAGGAGTTCGCCGCCCTGATCGACGACCGGACGCGGGCGGTGTACCTCGAAACCATCGGGAACCCGGCGCTGAACATCCCCGACTTCGAGGGCATCGCGGCGGTTGCCCACGCGCGGGGGGTGGCGGTGTTCGTGGACAACACCTTCGGGGCCGGGGGGTACTACTGCCAGCCGCTGAAACACGGGGCGGACGTGGTGCTGCACTCGGCCAGCAAGTGGATCGGCGGGCACGGCAACGGCATCGGCGGCGTCATCGTGGACGGCGGAACCTTCGACTGGGGCAACGGGCGCTATCCCCTGCTGACCGACCCCAGCCCCAGCTACCACGGCCTGAACTTCTGGGAGGCCTTTGGCGAGGGCAACGCGCTGGGGCTGCCCAACGTGGCCTTTATCACCCGCGCGCGCACCGAGGGGCTGCGCGACCTGGGGCCGACGCTGGCCCCGCAACAGGCCTGGCAGTTCCTGCAAGGGGTGGAGACGCTCAGCCTGCGCGCCGAGCGGCACGCCCAGAATGCCCTCGCGCTGGCCTCGTGGCTGAGCGCCCACCCGGACGTGTCGCGCGTGACCTACCCCGGCCTGAGCAATCACCCGCACTTTGACCGGGCGCAGACCTACCTGCCGCGCGGCGCGGGCGCGGTGCTGACCTTCGAGCTGCGGGGGGGCCGGGCGGCGGGCGAGGCTTTTATCAACTCAGTGCAGCTCGCCCAGCACGTCGCCAACGTGGGCGACACCCGCACGCTGGTCATTCACCCCGCCAGCACCACCCACTCGCAGCTCGACGAGGTGACGCAGGCGGCGGCGGGCGTGACGCCAGGGCTGGTGCGCGTGTCGGTGGGCATCGAACATATCGACGACATCCGCGAGGACTTCGCGCAGGCGCTAGCGACGGCGCTGGTGGACGCGGAGGGAGCATGACCGCCGTGACCTACGCGCCGGACCTTCCACCGCCACCCGTGCCGGAGCGATGTTTCCGGCAGCAGACGGCGCGGCTGTTCCGGGAAGCGCCGCTGCTGCTGGACTGCGGGCAGCCGGTGAGTGACGTGCGGGTGGCCTATCACACCTACGGCACGCCGTCGGACCACGCCGTGCTGGTGCTGCACGCCCTGACCGGGAGCAGCGCCGTGCATGAGTGGTGGCCGGAGTTTCTGGGCGAGGGGCGGCCGCTGGACCCCACCCGCGATTACATTGTCTGCGCGAACGTGCTGGGCGGCTGCGCGGGCACGACCGGCCCGGCGGAACTGCCGCGCGTGCAGGGCGAGGACGCGCCCATCACGCTGCGCGACATGGCGCGGGTGGGGCGGGCACTGCTGGAGGAGCTGGGTGTGCGCCGCGTGTCGGTGATCGGCGCGAGCATGGGCGGAATGCTGGCCTACGCCTGGCTGCTCGAATGCCCCGATCTGGTGGACCGGGCGGTGATCATCGGTGCCCCGGCGCGGCACTCGCCCTGGGCCATCGGGCTGAACACCGCCGCCCGCAGCGCCATCCGCGCGGCCCCCGGCGGCGAGGGGCTGAAGGTGGCCCGGCAGATTGCCATGCTGAGCTACCGCAGCCCCGCGAGCTTCGCGCTGACCCAGGCGGGTTGCGGAACGCGGCGGCCCGGCACCCCCGCCATCACCACCTACCTGGAATACCAGGGCGAGAAGCTGGCGGCGCGCTTCTGCGAACGCAGCTACCTGGCCCTGACCGGCGCGATGGACCGTTTCCAGCCGTCCGACGCCGAATTGCGGAGCATCCGGGTGCCGGTGCTGGCGGTCGGCATCTCCAGCGACGTGCTGTACCCCCCGGACGAGGTGCGCGCCCACGCGGACCTGTTGCCGCAGGGCCAGTACCGCGAACTGGTCAGTCCCCACGGCCACGACGCCTTCCTGATGGACCCCCAGAACCTGCCGGGGTGGGCCGCGGCCTTTTTGCACCGGCCCTAGGGCGGCGCTCCGTTGCGTTGCCGCGTGTGCTGGGCAGCAACTCCACTTCACGCCGCCCTTATCACGGTTTCTCACTTCGTTCGGTCCAGAAAGGTTCGACAACCTTTCTGAGCACCGCCCTAAAGGCGACATCCCCCTTGACAGCGGGCCACCCCCCCCACAGGATGAGCGGCAGTGGCCGTTTTCCTCATCCTGTTGAAAAAACTTCCTGTTCTGGGGGGCAGAACGAATGCTCACCTGCTTTGAGATCGTGGAGGGGATCGGGGCGCTGCTGCTGGTCCTCTACCTGAGTTATTCGCTGTTCGCCCTGCTGGCACGCCCCTCGGCGGCCGCCCCGCCCGCGCGGCCCCTGCACTTCACCTTCCTGATCCCGGCTCTCAACGAGGAGGCGGTGATAGGCGCGACCCTCCGCAACCTGCGGGCGACGGCACCGGAAGCGCGCGTGGTGGTGATCGACGACGGCAGCGAC
This sequence comes from Deinococcus carri, assembly GCF_039545055.1. NCBI lineage: Bacteria > Thermotogati > Deinococcota > Deinococci > Deinococcales > Deinococcaceae > Deinococcus > Deinococcus carri. The sequence continues at coordinate 32,966 of NZ_BAABRP010000007.1, read as the reverse complement.
GACACGACCGCGCAGCAGGTGCTGGCCCTGGCGGAGCAGGACCCGCGGGTGGCGCTGCTGTCCCGCCGCCCTCCCCACGCGCAGACGGGCAAGGGCGAGGCGCTCAACTGGGGCGTGGGGCAGTTGCTGCGTCAGAATCTGCTGCCGCCCGCCCCATTGGACGAGCAGGTGCTGGTGGTGTTCGATGCGGACGGCCGGCTGGACGACCGCCTGCTGGCCGAGGCCCGCGCCGCGTTTGCCGACCCGGACGTGATGGCCGCGCAGGCCCGCATCCGGGTGCGGCAGAGCGGGGCACAAACTGGGGCACAGGCGGCGGGGTGGCGCGGGTGGCTCGCCCGGCTGCTGCTGCTGCAACAGGACCTGGAGTTTTACATCGTGCGGCATATCCAGCTTCTGCGCCAGCGGGTCCAGACCGTGGGACTGGGGGGGAACGGGCAATTCATGCGCCTGTCCTACCTGGCCGCACAGCTTCGCGCCGGGCATTCTCCCTGGCCGCCGGTCCTGCTGGAAGATTTCGCCAGCGGCCTGGAAGTGCGGCTCGCCAGCCCGCGCTACCGCCTGGTCTTTCTGGAGTCGGGCGTGACGCAGCAGGGGGTCACCGATGTCCGGCGCTTTCTGCGCCAGCGTGCCCGCTGGACCCACGGCAACCTTCAGTGCTTCCCCCGGCTGGGCCGGGTCTGGCGCGCGCCCATGCCCCTCGGCGCGCGGCTGGACCTGACCTATTTTCTGGCGCAACCCTGGCTGAACCTGCTCACGCTGGGCCTGCTGGTCTACTACCCCGCCCGCGCCGTGCAGCGCCTTCTAACGGGCGAGGTGAACTGGCCGCTCACCCTCGCGCTGCTGGCCCTGAACCTGAGCATTCCGCTCGCGTGGGTGCTGCTCTACAGCCGCGAGAACCGTCTGACCCCCCGGCGCGCGGCCTTCGCTGCCCTGGGGATGCCCCTCTACATGCTGATCATGATGCTGAGTGTGCCGCTGGCCTTTCGCAACTTCTTCCGGGGACAGCACGGCTGGGCCAAGACCGCCCGGCATGCCGAAACCTGAAGACTGGGAGGAAACGCCCCCGGACCCGACCTTCCGGGGCCAGGAGTTGGTGGCCTTCTCTATCATCTCCCGTGCATAGTAAGGGGGTAAAACGGGTCCGCTGGGTCCGAGAGGTGAATCTTGACGAACTTTTTCACGGTGCTGGACGTAATCGGGCTGGTCCTGCTGTCGTTTTACACCCTGCAAGTGTTGTGCGCGGCGCTGCTGCCCAAACCCCGGCGATCCTCGCCCGCCGACCCGCACCTGCGTTTTACCTTCCTGATTCCGGCGCTGAACGAGGCGCAGGTGATCGAGGCGACCGTCCGCAACCTGCGCCGGGTGGCCCCCGGCGACCGGGTGGCCGTAATTGACGACGGCAGCGACGACGCCACCAGCGTGCTGGTCGCGGCGCTGGCGGCCTCCGACCCGGACGTGCTGCTGCTGCGCCGCGTGGCCCCCGAGGCCCGCCAGGGCAAGGGCAGGGCGCTGAACTGGGCCGTCACGCAGCTCCTGCACCGCCTGCGGGCCGAGGGAGCAGACCTGTCCCGCGAGGTCTTTGCCGTGGTCGATGCCGACGGGCGTATCGGGCCGGAACTGCTGGGGGAGGCGCGGCAGGTGCTGGGCGACCCGCAGGTGATGGGCGCGCAGGCCCGCGTGCGGATTCGCCAGTCGGGCCAGCGCCTGCGTCCGCACAACATCGTCGGGCAGATGCTGGAGCAGCAGCAGGACGTGGAATTTTTCATCACCCGGCACCTCCAGGTCCTGCGGTCGTACTGGCACACAGTCGCGCTGTGCGGCAACGGGCAGTTCATGCGCGCCTCGTACCTGGCGGCGCAGCTTGCGCGCGGCCGCGACCCCTGGCCGGACGTGCTGCTCGAGGACTTCGCCAGCGCCCTGGAGATCCGGCTCGCGCAGCCCGGCCACCGCCTCGCCTTTCTGGAACACCCCGTGACCCAACAGGGCCTGCCGCACCTGTGGCGCTTCTCGCGGCAGCGGGCGCGCTGGACCCAGGGCACGCTGCAATGCCTGCCGTACCTGCGGCGGCTGTGGACTGCGCCGGTGCCGCTGCTCGCGCGGCTGGACTTCACGTACTTCATCCTCGGCCCCTGGCTGAACGTGATCATCGTGCTGACGCTGCTGACGCAGCCGCTGCGCGCCCTGACCGGCACCCACGGCCTGATCCTGAACCCCGCGGTGGGCCTCACGATCAGCCTGCTGAACCTCGCGCTGCAACTGAACTGGCTGGTGCGCTACCAGCTCGAAAACCGGCTATCCCCCGGCCGCCTGCTGTTCACGGCGGCCAGCTTCCCGGTCTATGGGTTCGCGCTGTTCCTGAGCCTGCCGCTGGCCTTCAAGAACCACTTCACGGGCCGCCGCACCTGGGACAAGAGTGCCCGCCACGCCGAACCTGAGGGACCCGCAGGCGGCCAGGGCGTGACCGCCGCACCGTCCGGCGACTGACGGCCTACAGAAAGGCGAGGGGGACGCAAAGCCGGCCGCGTCCCCCTCGCCTCCTGCCGGTCGCCCTACTCCACCGGCTCGCCGCGCTGCAACTTCACCGCGCGCACCAGGTTCTGGTACATCAGCGCGCTGGTCAGCGGCCCGACGCCGCCGGGCACGGGTGTCTGGGCACGCACGGGCAGATCGGGCACCGCGTCACCCACCACCCCTTCCGGCGTGACGTTGATGCCCGCGTCGATCACGACGTGTCCCGGCCGGACGTGTTCGGGGCGCAGCAGGCCCGCGTGCCCCACCGCGACCACCACCGCGTCCTGGGGGGCCAGCACGGCGGCCAGGTCGCGGGTATGTTCGTTGCACAGCGTGACGGTCACGCCGCGGTTGTTCAGCATGAAGGTGAGGGGGCGACCCACCGTGCGGCCCGGCCCGACCACCGCCACGCGCCGCCCGCGCAGGTCGTCGCCCAGCACCTCGCGCAGCAGGAAACGCACGCTGCGGGGTGTGGGCGGCAGCAGCGCCTCCGCCTCACGCCCGGCGGCAATCAGGGCGAGGTTGGCGGGCGTCAGGCCCTCCACGTCCTTGCGGGGGGCGATGTGCAGCAGCGCGGCGTCGGCGTCCAGGCCCCCGGCCAGCGGCAGCTCCAGCACGATGCCGTGAACGCCCGCCTCAAGGGAAAGTTCGCGCAGGGCGGCGTGCAGCTCGTCCTGGGTAGCCGCCGCGCCCAGGTCGCGCACCGTGAAGCGTACGCCCAGGCGGTCCGCCTGCCGCTCCTTGCTGTGGACGTACACGCGCGACGCCTCGTCGTCCGAGGCCAGCACGCTCACCAGATGCGGCCGGAAGCCCGGTTCCGATTCGGCCCACGCCCGAAGGTCGGCCCGGACCCCGCGCGTCACGTCGGCGGCCAGGGGCTTGCCGGGGAGGGATTGGGATTGAGTTTCTGACACGGATCTCCTTGCAGCGGTGAGCCGTGAGCTATGAGCTATGAACCAGCCCCCGGCAACTTCAGCTTTTGCACTCGCCGTCTTTTTCATAGCTCACGGCTCATAGCTCATAGCCGCTGAAAGCTGATCGCTGACGGCTGAAAGCTTCCTCAATGCCGGAAGTGCCGCGACCCCGTGAACACCATGCTGAGGCCGAGTTCGTTTGCCGCCGCGATCACCTCGGGGTCGCGTTTCGCGCCGCCCGGCTGGAGAATCGCCGTCACGCCCGCCCCCGCCGCCAGACGCACCACGTCGTCGAAGGGGAAGAAGGCCTCGGAGGCGAGGACCGCGCCGCGTGCACGCTCTCTCGCGTTCGCCACGGCCCGCTCGGCGGCCCAGATGCGGCTCACGGCCCCCGCGCCCAGGCCGACCGTCACGCCGTCCTTCGCCAGGACCACCGCGTTGCTGCGCGCGTGCTTCACGACCGCCCAGGCGAAACGCAGGTCGAGCCATTCCTGCTCGGTGGGCTGACGGGCCGTGACCACCTCGGGGCAGAGGGCATCCCAGGGGCGGGTGTCGCGGCGCTGCACGGCGAAGCCCCCGGCGAGGGGCCGCACGTCCAGGGTGCCGGGCTGGGCCGCCGCATCGGCCACCAGCACGCGCAGGTCGGGTTTCTTCGCGGCGAACCACTCCACCGCCTCAGGCGTCACCTCTGGCGCGATCAGCACCTCCAGAAAGGTACCCCGCATGCTCTGCGCGGCCGCGAGGTCCACCGGGCGGCTGACCGCCACCACGCCGCCGAACACGCTGAGGGTATCGGCGTCGCGGGCCTGTTCCCAGGCGGCCCGCACATCGTCCGCGACCGCCACGCCGCAGGGGTTGGCGTGCTTGACGGCGACGCAGACGGCGCGGGTGCCGGCGGGCTGGTCCTCCTGGGCGGCCAGTTCCCGCGCGAGTGCCCAGGCCGCGTCCGCATCGGCGTAGTTGTTGAAGCTCATCGGCTTTCCGGCCACCACGCGGGCGTCCAGCACCGGGCCGCGCTCCGCCCCGAGGCGGTAGACCGCGCCGGGCTGGTGGGGGTTCTCGCCGTAGCGCACCTGGGCCACGCGGGAGAGGTCCAGGGTGAGGTGTTCGGGCAGCGCCGTCTCCCCCGCCCCGGCTGTGCCCAGGCCTGGTGCGCCCTCCAGGTAGGCGCTGATGGCCGCGTCGTAGTCGCTGGTGTGGCGGAACGCCTTCGCGGCGAGGCGGCGGCGGTCGGCGTCAGACACCTCACCCTGTAGGGCCAGCGGGTAGTCGGCGGGGTCCACCAGCACTAGCACGCCCACGTGGTTCTTGGCGGCGGCGCGGATCATGGCGGGGCCGCCGATGTCGATGTTCTCCACCGCCTCCGCGAAATCGGCCCCGCGCGCCACCGTCTCGCGGAAGGGGTAGAGGTTCACGCACACCAGGTCGATGGTGCCGATGCCCTGCACGGCGAGTTGCGCCAGGTGCCCCTCCTCGCGCCGCGCGAGGATGCCACCGTGAATGACCGGGTGCAGGGTCTTGACGCGCCCGTCCAGAATCTCGGGGAAGCCGGTCACGTCGCTGACCGCCGTGGCGGGAATCCCCGCCGCCCGCAGGGCCGCGAGCGTGCCCCCCGTGCTGAGAATCTCCCAGCCCTGCGCCGCGAGTGCCTGCGCGAACTCCCCCACGCCCGTCTTGTCGCTGACCGAAATCAGTGCCCGTCTCGTCATGCCTTCCTCCAAAACGTCGCGGACGCCCCCGCCTCTGCAAGCGGTGCGTCCGACCCAGGCGCGCGATCAAGTCTGTCCGGATGGCTTCCCCGTGGTTGGCCCCACGTTCAGCGCCAGTTGCCACCGGCTGTAAGGGCAGGATACAGGTTCACGGGGCGGCCGCAATCGCCTCGACCTCGATCAGCAGTTCGGGGCGTACCAGGGCCGCGACCTGCACGGCGCTGCTGGCGGGTGGGGCCGCCAGGTTCACGAACTCGTCCCTCACCGCGCGCATCTGGGGCAGGTGGGCAAAGTCCGTCAGGAAGAAGGTCAGTTTGACGACCGCGTCAAAGGTCAGCCCCACCCCGGCCAGCGCCAGCTCAATATTCCCGAACACCTTGCGGGCCTGCGCCGTGAAGTCGCCCGCGCCGACCACAACGCCCCGCTCGTCCACCGCAATCTGGCCGGAGATATAGACGGTGCGCCCACCCCTGACCTCGGCCAGATGCGAATAGCCGGGCGCGTGCCCCAGGGCGGGAACATTGATGAAGCGGACGTGGGGCGGCGTGTCGCTCATGGGAGGCAACCTACCGGGCAGGGCAGGCCCTCAATCGCCGTTCCCCGAACCGTCCGACCCGGCAGGCGGCGTCTCGTGGGTGATGATGGGGGTGCCCGCCCCGGCATCCACGCCGATGACCTCGCGCAGTTCGGCCAGTACCGCGCGTTCCGGCTCGCTGACCTGCTCGCCGCCCAGGCCCAGGAAGCCGCCTTCCTTGGCCGCCCCCGCCGCCCGTTCGGCTACGGTCCACAGCAGGCGGCGGTAGGCGGCGAGGTCCGCCGGGCTGGCCTTGCTGCTCACCAGCCACACGGCCTGGCGCACGCCCTCCACGCTCTGCGCGCGGGCCTCGTCCATGTTGCGGGCGCGCTCCTCCTGGGGAAAGGCGCGGGGGTCGGGCGGCGTGCCCACCAGGTCGGCGGCCATCGCCTCCAGCAGCGGCGTGCGGCCCTGCGCGCTGACCTGCTCACGAATCGCCGCCCCGATGGCCTGCGCCTCGGCCAGCACACCGGTGATGCCGCTGGGGCTGGCGGCCACCACCGCCGCGCCCGCCCGGCCGGGACCGTTCATCACCTTGAACCACTCTTCGGGGGTAAAGCTGTCCTTGACGCTCATGCGGTCACCTTAAGGGGCGGGGGCAGGGCGCTGCCTTGCGGGAGCCTTCACGGGGAGGAGGGCGCAAGGGCAGGCCGCCCAGGGCCAACGCCCTTAGAAATTGCGGCATGCCCCGGACCGCGCAGCACACCTGATGCCCCCGCACGTCCCGCAGGCAGGCCTCGTCACCCACCTGCACACCCAGACCGGCCAGGCGCAGCATGGGCAGGTCACTGTCGCTGTCCCCGAAGGCGACGCAGTCTCCCAGGGGGATGCCCAGAGCTTGCGCAATCGTTCGGAGGGCTTCCCCCTTGTGGGCGGCTTCCGGCGTAAACGACACCTTCCCCGCATACCGCTGGCCCTCGCCGCCGGAGATGGACAGGCCGGGCGTGTTCTGGAACTGTGCCCGCAAGCTCGGTGCGGCCTCGTGGGCCACGCGCAGCTTGACCAGTTCCGCCTCCCGCGCCTCGGTCAGTGAAAACACCGGCCGCTCGGGAGTGCTGTAGCTCACGTCCCCGAAGCGCTTCTCCGCACTGAAGGCCTTGATGTTCGCTTCGGCCGGGCAAGCGTCCAAAATGGCCTGTGCAGCAGTCCGGGGGAGGGTATGCCGCACCAGCCTCTGCCCACGCACCTCGATGGCGGCCCCATTGCTGGTGGCGACAGCTTCTGGCCGCAGTCGTGCCTCCAGGACTGCGGGGAAGTGCCAGCGAGCCGTGATGACAGCGACGAGCCACCCCGCCCGGCGCAGTTCCTCCAGCACTGTCACCGTCGCCTCAGGCACCTGACCGTGTGGGTCCAGCAACGTATCGTCCAGGTCAAAGGCGAGCAGGCGCATCAGATTCAGTATGCGGTACCTAGAAAGGCTCGGCCACCTTATCTGGGACGAACGGAGCGCCGCCCTACGGATGGGTAGTAGCCGGCCACGCGCTTTTGTCAGGGCAGCCGAAGTTGCCGGAGGAGGACGCAAGCTCAAGCATCAGCTTTCTTTCACCGTTCCCGCCGCGGCGCTGGCCCGCGCTTACCCTGACGGCATGAATGAAATCCGGGTGTCGTCGTGGCCGGAACTCCACGAGGTGCTGTACGGGGAGTCGTGGAACGCTCGCCTGGGGCGCTTCCGCTCGCCCTTCGTGTTCCGGGGGCAGGGGCAGGCGGACGCCCAGCTCACGACCACGCTGCAACGGCTCGCGGGCGAAACGCGGGAGGTCGAGCGGCACCTGCTGCGCAACTTTCGCAAGTACGCCTACAGCAGCGGCGTGGACCGCGACCTGTCGTGGTACTGGCTGGCCGTGGGGCAGCACCATGGCCTCCCGACCCGGCTGCTGGACTGGACCACCTCGCCCCTGGTCGCCCTGCACTTCGCCACCGGCGACGAGGACCTCTACGACGAAGACGGCGTCATCTGGATGGTCAACTTCATCCGGACCAACGAGGAACTGCCCCTTCCCCTCAAGGGCCTGCTGGACCAGGAAGGCGCAGGCGTGTTCACGGTGGACATGCTCACCGCCTTTTCCAGACAGCACCAGACGCGCGAGCCGGGGCAGCGGCCCACCTTCGACCTGGACTGGCTCGAAGACCTGGAGCGGGAGGCCGAACATCCCTTCCTGCTGTTTCTGGAGCCGCCCTCCATCGACGAGCGCATCGTGCAGCAGGCCGCCCTCTTCTCGCTGCTCTCGGACCCGGAAGAACCCCTGGACGACTGGCTGGTGGAGCACCCGGCCGCCTACCGCAAGGTCATCCTGCCCGCCGAGGTGAAGTGGGAGGTCCGCGACAAGCTCGACCAGTCCAACATCACCGAACGCACGCTCTTTCCGGGACTGGGCGGCCTCAGCCAGTCGCTCCGGCGCTACTACCGCGTGCGCCGCGACCCGCCCCCACCTGAGGGCACGCCGGAGGGGCAGAAGGAGGAGGTGGAGCGGCAGACCTGAGGGAGAGGCATTAGGGGTTAGGCGTTAGTGAAAGGCTTCACGGCCCTTCTGCCTTCTGCTGCCCCCTCAGTACACGTGAAAGTCCCGCAAGCCGGTCGCCTCGCTGTACTGGGTCTGCACGTCGTCCACGCGGGAATGGGGCGGGCCACGGCGCAGCCAGTGCAGCAGGCGGTCGAGGTCAGCCTGGGACCCTTCCGCGACGACCTCCACCCGGCCGTCGAGCAGGTTCTCGGCGCTGCCCGACAGGCCCAGGTCGCGGGCGTGGCGCTGGACGTAACGGCGGTACCCGACACCCTGGACAGTACCGGAGACAAGAGCGGTCAGACGCATGCGGCGCATGGTACCCGGTCCGGCCGGGGCAGGAGCGTGCGTTTCTGACGGTCGGGTGAGGGTCTGCGGCTGGCCGCTCACCCGCAGAACGGTACACTGGGGAGGATGCCCGCCCACCCCGTGCCCAGCGCCTTTTTTGACCCTCCAGCGGTGTGCGTGTGACGGAAACGCCGCACCCCGACCTGCCCCCCGTGACCCCGCACCGTCCCGCCCGGCGGCGCTGGCCCTGGGTGCTGCTGCTGGTCGCCGCCCTGCTGGGTCTGGCGGCATGGTTCGCGCCCGCGCTGCTGGGCCAGTGGGCGCTGAAGCAGGTGAGCGGCGGGAACATGCAGGTCACGGCGCAGGGCGTGGGCGGGCCGCTGTGGTCGCCGAAGCTGCAAGACGCACAGGTGAAGCTGCCCGGTGTGGACGCGGCGGCGGGCCAGGCGGGCGTGAGCGTGGCAGGCGTGGACCCGCGAACCCGGACCGTGCGCCTGAACGTGGCCGTTTCGGACGCCACCGTGAACCTGCGGCTGAAAGAGCTGCTGGCGGGCGAGAAAGGCGGGGGCGGCAAGGGCGGCGGCTGGAAGGTCATCCTGAACGACCTGGACGTGCAGCGCAGCCGGGTCAATGTGGACGGCGCGGGCGTGAACATCCCGGATGGCCGCTTCCGCGTGACGCGGGGTCAGAACGGCGTGCTGGCGGTACGCGGCCAGACCCCCGACGGGGAACTGAACGCCGACGTGACCGTGAAAGCGGGGAACGTCTTCGTGCTGGACCTGAACGCCGACGCACGGGTGCTGAACCACTACTGGCACGGCGTGACGGGCGGGCGTATCACCGGGCGCTACGTGCTGGGGGGCGGCGAGCCGGTGCGCGGCGACCTGAAGGTGACGGACGCCAGCATCCGCGTACCCGAGGCGCGCTTCGTGACGGTCCGCGACATCTCGGGACGGGCCATCCACCAGGGCAACGACATCACCCTCAACCTGACGGGGCAGGGCTGGGACGGCCCGGTCACCGCGCGGGGCGGCGTGGACCTGAAGGCGAGGAACTGGACGGTCACGGCGGAAGCCGCGCCGACGGTGCGGGGCCTGGCGCACGCGCTGGGCACGACCGGACGCGGCGAACTGAGCCTGCGGGTCACGGCGGGCGGCTGGAGCACCGTACGCGTGAAGGCCTACGGGAAGGGGGCCGGAACCCTGGCGGGCATTCCCTTCCGCGACCTGAACGCCGAGTACACCTTCCTCAACCGCGACGGGGCGGGCGGCTCGGCGGGCCAGACGAACGACCTGGCCTTCAGCGCGAGGACGGCGCTGGCGGGCCAGCAGACCCTGGATGGGCGCTGGGCCTTTGGCCGTGCGGGCGAGGCGCACTGGGCCGGGACGTTCGCCCAGAAGCCGCTGGACGTGACGGCGGACATCGACGCCCACAACGTGCTGACGCTGGCGGGCCGGGGCCTGGGCGGGCCTCTGGCGGGGACGCTGAGCCTGAAAACCCTGGCCCTGAACGCCACCCTCCACCCCACCTACGGCGCGGCGCGGGCACAGGTGGCCCTGAGCGGGAAGCCGCAGGACCTGCGGGCCGTGGTGACGAACGGGCAGGCCGGTCCCTTCGCGCTGGCCGGAACGGCACGGCTGAACCGGGAGGGGCTGAAGGCCGACCTGGGCAACCTGACCCTCGACCTCGACCACAACTTCCGGGGGGGCTGGACGGCGCGGAACCTGACCGGGGCGGGCGTCACGCTGAGCGGGCAGGGCCGCCTGGACCTGACGGGCGGGGACGTGGTGGGCACCCTGGCGGCGAACGTGCCGGGCGTGCCGGGCACCCTGCGCGGGCCGTTGAACGTGAACTACGTGGCGCAGCAGGGCACCTTCACGCCGGGTGACCAGCGCCTGACCTGGCGCGGCGACGCCTTCACGCTGGAGGCGCGGAACCTGGAGGTGGCGGGCGGCGTGCGCGTGAACGGCACGGCGACGGTCACCAACCGGCTGCGGGCGGTGGGCACCCTGACCGCCACCGGGAACGGCTTCGACCTCACCGCGACCGGGCTGGGCGATGTGGCACGGCTGCGGGGCACGGCGGGCGGCGTGACCGTGCTGGCCGACACCCAGCTCGCGCAGGGCTTCCGGACGACCGCGCGGGTCCAGGGCGCGGACATCCAGGGCGTGCTGAGCCTGGATGACGGCGTGCGCTTCACGCTGACCACGGCCGGAGAGACAGCGCGCGGGGTGCTGAACGGCCAGGACTGGGACGCGACCGGACGGGTGAACCTCGCCGCGCTGCGCCCGCTGGTCGGGGTGGACGACCTGGGCGGCACGCTGGACCTCGCGCTGGCGGGGCAAGGGGGAACGGCCCGCGTGGAGGCCACGGCGGCGGGGGCGAAGGTGCGCGGCACGCTGACGCGCACGGACGGAACCGTGCGGGCGAACCTGAACGCCGCCTTCGCGGACGTGGCGGCCCACCTCGCCGGGCAGGTGTATCCCAGCGTGCAGGCGAGCGGCACCGCCTTCTGGCAGGGACAGACGTTGAATGCGGCCCTGAGCGGCGAGTACGGCAATCTGCGGGCGCGGCTGACGGGGCGCACGGGTGAACTGTCCTTCTCGGGCGTCACCCTGCCGGGGCAGGCGGTGAATGTCACGGGCACCCTCACCCCCACGCTGACGGCCAACGGCACCTGGGGCGACCTGCGGGTGGCTTACGATGCGCGGACCGGGCTGCTGGGCGTGGCGGGACAGCAGGCGCTGACGGCGTTCGGGCAGGCGGGCCGGGTGCAGGGACAGGCGACCTGGGCACCCGGCTTCCGGGGCAACGTGAACGCGAGCGGCGTGCTGGACCAGTACACCGTCGTCCTGCGCGGCCCCTGGCAGAACCTGAACGTGCGGCTGACCGACCGCGAGGGCCTGCGCGCGACCGGCACGGCGGCGCTTCCAGCGGGCCACTACGACCTGAACGTGCGCGGCCCCGTCGCGGGCCTGTACGTGGACGGGCGGGTGACCGGCACCGGGCTGGAACCGCGCGGCACCGTGAACGTATTCGACGGCTCGGGCGGCAGCGCGCGGGTCACCCTGCGTGGCTTCGACGACTTCGACCTGCGCTCGCGTGGCCTGACGCTGGCCGGGCAGCGCGTGGGCGGCGACCTGACTGCCCGGAACGGCGTGCTGACCGGCGACCTGACCGCCGGGCCACTGCGGCTCACCGCGGGCGGGGGGCGCGTGAACACGGTGGGCGAGGTCGCAGGCCACACGGTGACGGCCACCGGGCGACTGACCCTCCCCGCCACGCTGGAAGACCTGCGCGTGAACGTGACCGGGCCGTATGTCACGGCGCAGGCGACGGGCGGCGTGGCGAACCTGCGCGGCACGCTGCGGGTGAAGGAGCAGACCTTCGGGGAGGGGGCCACGCGCGTCGTCCTCCCGGCGCAGGTGTTCCCGCTCAGCGCTTCCCTGACGGGGGCGCGGGCGAACGTGGGCGGCCTGACGTACCTGGGCGGCGGGTGGAGCGGCGGCGTGAACCTCCGCTACCTGCTGGCGGGGCAGGGCGGCACCCTGCGATTGGCGGGGGACGGAACGAGGCTGACCGCCGTGCCGTCCGGCCCCGTCGCGGGCCGCGTGACCCTGCTCCCCCGGCTGGAGGGCAGGCTGACCGCCGACCTCTCCCCCTTCCTGCCGCTGCTGCCGGAAGCGGTGCGCGCGGAGGTCGTGCCGGGGCAACTCGTGGCGCAGGTGGGCGCGAACGGCGCGGCGCTCGCCACCCAGGGCACCCGTTACCTGGGCGACCCGCTGAGCCTGGATGCCCGCCTGAACTGGGCGCGCGGCTTCCGGGCGGCAGGCACGCTGACGCACCCCGGCACCCGCATCCCGCTGCGCTACGACGGGCGCGACCTTACCGTGCGTGGCGCGCGGCTGGACGCGCGGGTGTTGCGGCCGCTCACGGCGGCGAGCGGCACCGTCACGGCCAGCCTCACGGTGCCGGGGCTGGACTTCGGCCGGGCGAGCGGACAGGCGCGGGTGAACGTGACGGCGGGGGGCCAGCGGGCCAGCGGAACGGTCAGCCTGACGGAAGGCCAACTGGGGGCCGACCTGCGGGCGGGGCCGCTGCGCCTGACCGCCCGGAACGGTCAGGTCAACGCCACCGGGGAACTCACGGGCCATACCCTCACCGCCAGCGGGCGGCTGACCCGGCTCACCGCGCTGGAGAACCTACGGGTGAACGTCAGCGGGCCGTATGTCACGGCGAGCGCGGCGGGAGACCTTGCCGACCTGCGCGGCTCGCTGCGCCTGAAGGGGCAGACCCTCGGCGCGGGCAGCGCGGGAGTGGACCTGCCTTCCCAGACCCTGCCACTGACCGCCTCGCTGACGGGCGGGCGGGTCCAGGTGGGTGGCCTGACGTACGCGGGCGGACGCTGGAGCGGAAACGTGAACCTGCGGTACGCGCTGGGCAGCCGTCCGGGCACGCTGGGCGTCGTCGGGACCGGCGCGGGCCTGGCCGCCGTCCCCTCCGGCCCGCTGGCTGGCCGGGTGACGCTGCTCCCCGGTCTGGGCGGAACACTGACCGCTGACCTCGCCCCCTTCCTGGCCTCGCTGCCCGCGGACGTGCGGGCACAGACGGTGCCGGGGCAACTGGTCGCGCAGGTCAGCGCGGACGGGGCGGTGCTGACCGCGCGGGGCACGCGCTACCTGGGCGACCCGCTGAACCTGGACGGGCGGGTGAACTGGCGCGGGCGGGTGACGGCGGCGGCGGAACTCACCCACCCCGGCACCCACCTTCCGCTGCGCTATGACGGGCGGACCCTCACGGTTCAGGGGGCCGTGCTGGACGCGCGTGCCCTGCGCCCCCTGGTAGAGGCGACCGGCAGCGTCACGGCGAACCTGACAGTCCCGAACCTGGACTTCGACCGGGCGAACGGGCAGGCACGGGTGAACCTGACAGCCACGGGGCAGCGGGCCGTGGGCAACGTGACGCTGGCGCGGGGGCAGCTCAGCGCCGACCTCACCAGCGACCTCGCGGGCCTGAGCGTGCAGGTGCGCGGTCCCCTCTATCCGCGCGCAAATGCCGTGCTGAACGTGGGCGACGTGCGCGGCACGCTGAGTGGGAACGCGGCGGACACCCTCACCCTGCGGGCTGCCGGGATGTACCAGGGTCGCGCCCTCGACCTGACCGCCACCGGGCAGGCCCTCACCGGGCCGAACGGGGCGGCCACGCTGAATGCCCTCGTCGCGGGCGCGAGCGTGAATCTGAAGCTGAACCGGGCGGAAACCGACTGGCGCGTGGCAGGCAACTTCGACGCCCCGGACCTCCAGAAGTTGGCGGGCACGGCGGGGAACGTCAGCGGCACCGTCACCGGCACCCTGCGCGACCTGCGCGTGAACGCGGACGGGGAGGTGGCGGGGGCCGTATTCCACGCCCCGGCCAGCTACACGGGCGGCGTGCTGCGGGTGCAGGAGGCGACGGCGAAGCTGCCCTACGCCTCACTCCGGGCGAGCGGCCCGGTCTTCCCCACCCTGAACCTGAGCGCGAAGGCGACGCTGACCGACTACCTGCCGGGAACATACACCGCGCAGGCGCGCGGCTCCCTGGGCAAGCCGGACGTGCGGGCACAGGGCACCCTGACCGGCGCGGCGGGCGGCCTCCAGGCGAGCGGCACCGGGCTGACGGCGCGGCTGCTGGGCCAGGACTGGAAGGTGAACTTCAGCGGCGAGGCGCTGGCCGGGTTTGCCCGCGGACAATTGGGGTCGGGGGCGCTGGCAGGCTTGCAGGACAGCCGCCTGAACGTCCACGCGCCCTTCGTCAGCGGGGAGACCCGCGTGCGGCTGGACGGCGTGACCGGCTGGAACGCGCGGGGTGGGTGGCTGGGGTCGTTGCGCGCCACGGGGAATGTTCCGGGCGGGGCGCTGGACGCGACCCTGAAGGGGGCCGGGGCACTCGCGCTGGCGGGCAGCATCGGCCCGGCGAGCGTGGCTGGAGCCTTCCCCGCCGACCTCCCGCTGAAGCCGGGCGGCACGCTGGACCTCACCGCGCTGGATGTGGGGGCGCTGTGGGGCCGTGCGGGAGAGCTTCGTGCCACGGGCCGCGCGACGCTGGCGGGCGCGAGCTGGAGCAGGCCGGAAGCGGCCTTCGCGGGCCGCCTGGCCGACGTGGGCGGCGACCTGACCGGCGACCTGGGCGCGACGTACCGCGCCGGGGACGTGGCGGTGCGCCTCGCGGGCGAGCGGCTGGCGGGCGGCGCGACGCTGAGCGGCGGACGCTACGAGGCGACGCTGAAGGCCGAACCCCTCCGCCTCGCCCGGCTGTTGCCCCCCGCCTGGGACGTGGACGCGCTGACCTTTGCCGGGACCGTGCGCGCTTCGGGGACGCTGGCGGGCGGGCCTTCACAGGTGGAGGCGCAGAACCTGGCGCTGCGCGGCGAGCAGGGCACGGCGGGGCCGTTCAGCCTGTATGGCCGCGCCTCCTACCTCCGCCGGGGCAGTCAGCCCGACATGCTGGAGGCCGACCTGTCCGGCAGCCTGCGCGGCGGCGTGCTGAAGGCGAACGGAGCGCTTCCGGTGGGCGTGCGCGTGACGGCGCGGAACGTGGATGCGCGGGGCTTCGGCGCGGGCCTGATCAATGCCGACCTCACCCTCAGCGGCCCGCTGGAAGACGTGCTGCTGGCCGGGAAGGCCTCCTCCGTCACCGACGACTTTAACGCCCAGGTCGCCCTCTCCGGCCCGCTGCGGGACGCCCGTGCGAACGCCCGCGTGACCCTGAAGGGCCAGGGGCAGGCAGGCATCCTGTACGCCGACGCCACGGACCTCGACCTCGCGGCGGGCACAGTCCGGGCGCGGGTGTACGGCACGGCGCGGCAGGGCGGCAACACCGTGCGGCTGGACCTGAACGGCGCGTGGCCCCGTCTGACGGGCACGGCGACCGCGACGCTGACCGGTCTGCCGAACCCCGTCACGCTGACGGGCGACGGCCAGGGTGGCTATGCGCTGAATGGCGGCACGCTCGGCACGGGCCGCCTGACGCTGACCCCCGGCCAGGGCTTCATTCCCGCGCTGGCCGGGCAACTGCACCTCACGCCGCTGGCACTGGTCAACGGGACTGGGACGGCGACGGCGGACGTGACGCTGACCGGCACGCTGGCTGCCCCGCGCCTCGCCGGAACCCTGACCACGCGCGGGGCGGAAGTCTCGGGCGTGCGGCTGACCGACACCACCGGGGCCTTCACCGGCACGCTGAACGCCCTGCGCGGCACCCTCACGCAGGCCGGAACGACCGTCGCCACCCTGGAGGGGCAGACGCTCACGCTGAACGGGCTGACGGCGAACGCGGCGGGCAGCACCCTGCGCGCGAGCGGCACGGCGGGGCTGAACGGCACGGCGGATCTCACCCTCACGGCGAGCGGCCTGCTGGACGGCAACGTGCGCGCCACGTACCATGCCCGCGCGCTGGCCCTGGACGGGACGCTGAGCGGGCAAGGGCTGCGGGCCGCGCTGGACGTGAACGCCGACCCCTTCACCGGCTGGCATGGCACGGCCCGCGTGACCGGCGGGCCGGCCGGCGTGCTGACCGAGGCGGCGAACCTGAAGTTCTCCGGCTCCTTCGAGCACCCCCTGGTCACCGGCGAGGCCGGCGTGCTGGGCGCGGGCGCGCGGCTGGTGGCGAATGCGGACGGCGTTCACCTGCGGCTGGTGGACGGCCCGGAGGCCACCGCGAACGGCGTGCTGGAGCTGCGCCAGGGCGAGCAGGGCCAGCACGGGGGCGGCGGGTGGCGCTGGCTGGGCACCGTGGCCCTGACCCGCCCGGAACTCAGCTTCAGCCTCACGCCGACTGGGCCGCTGGCCGACCCGAACCTCACCCTGAGTGTGCGGCGGGGCCAGTGGCGCGCGGCGGGCACCGCCAGTCTGCGCGAGGCGGACCTGGACGTGACGGACGGCCTCACCACGGGGCGCGTGACCTGGAACGGGGAGACGCTGCGGGCGAACCTGCCCGGCCTGGACCTCGCGCGGCTGGACGTGCCGCGCCTGACCGGCCGGCTGACGGCCAACGGCGCGGTCAGCACCGACACGCAGGACGGGCGCGTGAGCGTGCGCGTCACGGACGTCACGACGGACTATGAAGTGCCCTACCTGGGCGTCACGCTGGCGGGCGACCTGACGGCGGACGTGACCCTCACCGGCGGCAAACCGCAGGTGCAGGCGAGCGCGGCGCTGCCCTCCGGCATGGTGAAGGTGAACGCCTCCCAGGGCGCGGCCGGCTGGACGGGCAACCTGGCCGGCACGCTGGCGCGCGGGGGCGGGACCCTTACGGCGAACGTCATCTCCGGGCCGGGGGGCCTGACCGGTTCGGTCACGGCGGCGCGCTATCCCCTGAGCGCGCTGGGGCAGGACGTGCGGCTGGCAGGAACGGTCACGCTGGGCGGGCAGACCTTCCAGGCGAACCTGACGGCGGGGAATGACATGGGCGAGGCGGAACTGACCGGGGGCGGCGGCCTGGCGGACCTGCTCCCGGCCCTGGGCGGCCTCGGCAACGTGCGCCCCACCGAGGAGGGCTACCGCCTGCGCGCCCTGCTGAACAATGTGGAAGTCGCCAAACTGAACATCGCGCCGGGCCTCGCGGGCCGCGTGAACGGCGAGGCGAACATTCAGGACGGCGGCGGCACCGTGGTGGTCAGCAGCCGCGCGCTGCAAATCGGGCAAAAGCAGCTCGGCGCGCGCGTGGAGGGCACCCTGGTCGGCGGCGACTGGCGCATTCGCGGCTTCCTGGGCGAGACGGACTTCTTCGCCTCACTCACCGGCGGCACGCTGAGTGGGCGGGCGACGTTGCAGGCGCTGCCGCTGGGCGCGGTGGTGGCCGCCTTCACCGACACCCCGGTGGGCGAGGGCGTGGTGACGGGCGTGGCCCGCTTCTCGCTGCCGCTGGCCGACCCCCTCGCGGGCAGCGCCACCGTGGTCGCGGAGCGCATCCGGGTCACGGCCACCAGCGGCACGGGCGCGGACGCCGTGACCGAGACGCTGACCGGCACCGGTACGCTGGACTACGCGGCGCGGGAACTGCGGAACGTGGACATCCAGCTCGCGGGCGCGGGCACCTGGGACGTGCGCGGCGGGTACACGCGGCAGCGGGTGGACCTCAGCGCGCAGTTCCGGGACACGACCTTCACGCCCGTGCTGCGGCTGATTCCGGGCCTGGCCGAACTCACGCCCAGCCTCAAGGGCAGTGTCACGCTCACGGCGGCGGGCACCTACGACCGCCCGCGCGGGCTGCTGCGCGCCCAGAACCTCGTCGGCAGCGTGGCAGGCCTGAGCCTCCAGATTCCCAGCTTCGCGGGTGACCTGCCGGATTCCGGGGCCTTCACGGCGGGCGGGCGCATCCTGACCGGCGGCACGGTCGGCAGCGACGGGACCGTGGACCTCAAGGGTCAGCTCACGCTCGGGCGGCTGTCGGGGACGCGGGCCACCTTCACGGGTCTGCTGGCCCCACAGGCCCTCGGCGCGCTGCCCAATACCACTGTCACGCTGACGCAGGGGGCGGAAAACCGCTGGACGCTGGACGCCCAGAGCCGCAGCGCCGCCACGGCGGCCACCCCGGCGGGGACCCTGAGCGTGACGGGCACGGTGGCCCCCCGCCCCGACCTCACCCTGACGGCGCGCGGCTACAACCTGCCGCTGGCGGCCATCTATGCCCGCGAGAGCGTGTTGAACGCCGACCTGCGCGCGGTGGACGACGGGCAGCTCGTCCACGTGAGCGGCGCGGCGCACTTCCTGCGGCTCACGCTGGGGCGCACGAACGCTCCGGCGACCATTCCCGCGCCGGGCCAGAGCAGCGTGGGCGGCTCCGCTCAGGCCGGGGGCCGCACCACCGACGACTACCCCAGCCCCCTGCCCGAGGAGTACACGACCTTCCCGAAGCCGCCCTCCGAGACAGAGGCCCGGCCCGCGCGGCCCTTCCTGGAGCGCATCGTCTTCGAGGACATCCCGATTCAGGCCCCCAACGGTATCCGGGTGGATGAGGCGCTGGCCCGCGCGGAGTTCAGCGGCAACCTGGTGCTGTCGGGCACGGGCGCACGGCCCCAGCTTCAGGGCAATGTCCTGGCGCAGCGCGGCACGCTGTTCCTGCGCGAGAACGAGTTCACGTTGCGCAGCGGGCGGGTCAGCTTCAGCGGCGAGGGGATTCTCCCGACCTTCGCGGTCGTCGCCAGCGGCACCGTGCCCTCGGCCACGACCGGGCAGCGGGTGCCCGTCACGCTGGATGTGAGCGGCGAGTTCCGGCCCGCGACGAACGGCCAGGACGTGCTGGTCCTGCGCACCAACCTGGGCTGCACGGCCACGGCGGGCACGGTCTGCACCGACCCCACCACCGGCAACCCCTACACGGAAGCGCAGCTGTACGCGCTGGTCGCCACCGGCGTGCCGGACCTGCAAGCCCTGCCCGCGAACCTGGCCGCCCTGGGCACCAGCGCCCTGCAAACCGCGCTGAACGTGTTCGTGCTGGGCGAACTGGAGCGCAACGTGGCCCGCGCCCTGGGCCTGGACGTGTTCCGCCTCACGCCCAACCTCGCCACGGCAGACGGCTCGCTGGGCGCGACCCTGACGCTGGGGTCGTACCTCACGCGCGACCTCTACCTGCAATACCAGGTGGACCTGAACGGCAGGGGCCTGCTGGACGCCACCTACAGCACGCCCGACGGCCGCGTGACCTTCAAGGTCAGCACGCCGCTCAACGGCCTGAATCTCCAGTCGGTCCGCCCCAGCTTCAGCGCCGCCTACAACTTCAACCGCCGCGTGAGCGTCAGCCTGGGCGTGCAGAACGACGAGGACAGCACGAAGGTGCGCTTCGGGGTGACGTACCGGCTGTTCACGCGGTAGCGGTCAGCTTCCAGCCGCCAGCGGCCAGCCAAAAAGAAATGCCCCGGCTTGCGCTGGGGCTTTCTCTTGCTGGTTGCTGGAAGCTGGCCGCTGGAAGCTCTTACCGGCTTGCGCTCGCGCGGGGTTCCAGCGCATAGAAGGCGACCACCGCGACGAGCGCGCCGACCCAGCCGGGGGCCGAGCCGAGGGCGAGTTCGAAGGGGCGGCCCAGCACCGTGCTGCCGAGCTGGCCCACGAGCTGCTCGCCCTGCTGCTGGGCGACGACGTTCCAGCCCACGATGGGTTCGCCCAGGAACCCGGTCACGCGGTCCACGCCGCGCAGCACCAGCTTCTGGCCGCCCACGTTGCCGCGCAGTTCGCCTTCCTCCAACTCGATGCGGACCGGCTCGCTGCCGACCGTGCCCTCCACGCCCCGCTCGGTGATTTCGAGGTCGATGTCCTTGCCGTGCAGCCGCCCGCCCGCGCGGCCCGAGATGCGGTCGCCGTCGATGGCGCAGCGGACGCTGTAGCCGTCCGCGCCGCCGAGACGGCCCTTGATGAGGTCTTCACTCATGGTGGGGAGTATAGCGGGGCGCTGCGCGCGGGGAGTGGGAAGTGGTCAGTGGGAAGTGGAAAAAGCGCGGGAGCTTCTGCTTCAGCCATTCTCCTTCCACTCACCACTTACCACGCACCACTAACCACTGACCACCCCAATCCGCTCGAAATACACCCGCCGCCGCAGCACCGGCCCCCCCTCCCCCAGCCGCACCCGGCCCACCTTCCACCCTTCAAAGAGGACGCGCAGTGCCCCACCCAGCAGCGCCGCGCCGTACCAGGCTGGGGGCGGGGCGGAAAAGCGCAACGTCTCGCCGTCCCAGGCGAGGTGGGGGCAGGCCTCCTCGTCGCGGGCGGCCCAGAACATGCCGCCCCGCTCGCCCAGGCGCTGCGCGCGGACGGTCAGCGGCGGCTCGCGCACCTCGGCGTCGTACTGGGGGGCGGCGTAGGCTTGCGCGTACAGGTCATACAGGTGCGCCTGAAGCTGGTGCGACTGCGCCCGCAAGCGGGCCTCCTCGCGGCCGGTCAGGGTGCCGGGCGGGGCGTCGAGTTCGCGGCGGAGGTCCGCCAGTTGCGTCTCCACCGGCACGAGGCGCTGGCGGGGCGTGGGGGGTGGCGGGGGTGGCGGCGGGTCGCCGGTCAGGGTCCGCGCGGGGTCGCCGTACTCGCGGCTGCCCCACCCGGCCACCTCGCGCAGCCGGGCATCCTCGATGACCCACAGCCGGTTGGCGACCTCGCGGGCAAAGCGGCGGTCGTGCGTGACGATGACGACTGCGCCGCCGTAGGCGTGGACCGCCGCCTCCAGGGCCAGCAGCGCCTCCACGTCGAGGTGGTTGGTCGGCTCGTCGAGCAGCAGCAGGTCGGCACGCAGGGCGCTCACCAGCGCGAGGCCCGCCCGCGCCCGCTCGCCGCCCGAGAGCGTTGAAGGGGTCTTGGGCCAGTCGGCCTCCACGAACCCGGCGCGGCCCAGCAGAGCGTTCGCCCGCGCGCCGAACCTCCGCTCGAACTGCGCCCTCAGCCCCTCGCCGGGTGTCAGGCCGTGCCAGGTCTGGTCCAGGCTGGCGACGGTGACGCCGTTCGCCACGCGCAGGACAGGTTCCGGCGGGCCAGCCTCAGGGGGGACAGGGTCGGGCTGGAGTTCTCCGGCCAGCAACCGCATCAGCGTGGTCTTGCCGGTGCCGTTCGCGCCCATCAACGCCACGCGGTCGCCCTGCCGCAGCTTGAAGGCCACGTCGTGCAGCACCTCCCGCTCGCCGTAAGTCTTGGAGAGGTGTTCCCCCCAGGCGACCAGCCGCGCCCGCGCCGTGCCCGCCAGCAGGCGCATCCGGAGCTGCCGCTCGGGGAGGGGGGCCTCGGTGACGGGCAGGCGTTCCACACGGGTTTTCAGCGCGCGGGAACGGCGGCCCCAGCGGTCCAGTTGTTCCACGCTTCCGGCCAGGCGGGCGGCCTCCCGTTCTCCCAGCCGGGCCGCGCGCTCCCGCGTCCGGCGTTCGAGGTCGCGTTGCGCCCGCGCCCGCGAGTAGCCCCCCGCGTACTCCGTCCCCTCCCCCTGTTCCAGCCACACGCTGCGGGTCGCCGCAGCGTCCAGAAAATCGCGGTCGTGGCTGGTCAGCAGCACGCCGCCCCGGAAGTCCCGCAGATGCTCCTCCAGCCACTCGCGCATCCGGATGTCGAGGTGGTTGGTCGGTTCGTCCAGAATCAGGAGGTCGGGTTCGCGGGCCAGCGCCAGGGCCAGCGCGAGCCGGGTGCGCTCACCGCCGCTGAGGGTGGCCGCCTCGCGGTTCAGGAATCGCGTGAGGTCGAGCATGCCCAGCACCCGTGCGGCGCGGGCGGGCCAGGTGTAGGCTCCGGCGTCCTCCAGGCGGGCGTGCAGCGCCGTCCACGCGGCCAGCATGTCCGGGTCGCCCAGGTTCGCCTCCAGCGTCAGCAGTTCGGTTTCCAGCCCGCGGTAGGGGTGGGCGGCGTCCACCAGCTCGCGCACGGTAAGGCCGGGGGGGTGGGCGTGATGCTGCTCCAGCACCGCCATCCGCAGGCCCGGCATCCGCCAGACGGTCCCCTCCTCAGGCACGAGTTCGCCGGTCAGCACCCGCAGCAGCGTGGTCTTGCCCGCCCCGTTGCGCCCCAGCAGCGCCACCCGCTCGCCCGTCGCCACCGACAGCGACACGCCGCGCAGCACGGGCCGCTCCCCGAAGGTGACGGACAGGGACTCGGCGGCGAGGAGGGTGGGCATCAGGGGCGAGGGTAGCAGGCACGGGCGGGGCAAAGGGAGGCTCCGGCCAGACTTCAGCCGCGACCGGGCCGCTATCATCCCCCGGTGATGTCCGGCTCTCCCCCTTCCCCCGCCTGGGTCGTCGCCGCCCTCTACCAGTTCCTCCCGCTGCCCGACCCCGCCGCGCTGCGGGAGGAACTGCTGGCCCTCGCCACGCGCCTGGGCCTGTGCGGCACACTCATCGTCGCGCCGGAGGGCATCAACGGCACGGTGGCAGGGTCGCGGGAGGCCGTCAGCGAACTGCACGCCTTTCTGCGGGCGGCGGGCTTCGGCGGGCTGGAATACAAGGAATCGCTCAGCCCAGAGCAGCCCTTCAAACGGCTGAAGGTGCGGCTGAAAAAGGAAATCGTGACGCTGGGCGTGCCGGTCAAGCCGCTCGCGCAGGTGGGCCACTACCTCGACCCGCAGGAGTGGAACGCCCTGCTCTCGGACCCCGACGTGCTGGTGATCGACACCCGCAACCGCTACGAGGTGAGGGCGGGCACCTTCCAGGGCGCGGTGAATCCCGAACTGGACAGCTTCCGCGAGTTCCCGGCCTGGGTGGAGGAGCATCTGGGGGGCCAGCGGGAACGCCGGGTCGCCATGTTCTGCACGGGCGGCATCCGCTGCGAGAAGTCCACCAGCCTGCTGCGCCAGATGGGGTTTCAGGACGTGTACCACCTGCGCGGCGGCATCCTGCGCTATCTGGAGGACATTCCGCCCCAGCAGAGCCGCTGGGAGGGCGAATGCTTCGTGTTCGACGGCCGGGTGACGGTCGGGCATGGCCTGGAGCCGGGCGAGAGCGAGATGTGCCAGAGCTGCGGCTGGCCGCTGACGCCGGAAGAAACGCGGCACCCCCACTTCGAGCGCGGCGTGAGCTGCGAGCATTGCCACGCCCACACCACCGAGCGGCAAAAGGCCAGCTTCCGCGACCGCCAGCGCCTGTACGACGCAGCGGCGGAAGACTGAACGCACAGACGGAACGCCCACACAAATACGCCCAGACGAATACACAGACGCCCCGGCAATCCATGTCCGGGGCGTCTGTGCGGAGGAAAGGAGAAGTGAAGTTTAGCCCTGCTGGTCCTGGGTCTCCGCCTGGGTCTGGGAGCCGCTGGGCTGGCCCTGCCCGGCGTCCACCGTCTTCGGGGCGCTGAGCTGCCCGCCGCTGCGGACATTCACGGTGCGCTTCTGGGCGGCCTCGCTGCGGGGCACGCGGATGGTCAGGGTGCCGTGGTCGAAGTCGGCCTCGACCTTGGTCAGGTCGTACTTGGCCGGAACG
The DNA here is from genome assembly GCF_039545055.1 of Deinococcus carri. Classification (NCBI taxonomy): domain Bacteria; kingdom Thermotogati; phylum Deinococcota; class Deinococci; order Deinococcales; family Deinococcaceae; genus Deinococcus; species Deinococcus carri. Next base: position 9,555 of record NZ_BAABRP010000007.1, on the reverse strand, counting down.
CTGAAGGTCCGGCTGAAGGTGCCGTAGGCGCGCTCCACGCGGTGGGCGGTGCGGCCCTCCTGGCGGCTGTACTTCCGCTGCGCCTGCACGGTCAGCGTCTGGTTCTCGGCCTCGATCTGGATGTCGTCAGGCTGCACGCCGGGGAGGTCCAGCGTCAGCTCCAGGCCCTGCTCGTCCTCATGCACGTCCACAGGGGGCGCGAGGCGGGCCGTCTGGTTGTTCACCGCGCTGCCAAAGGCGCGGTCCATGCGCTGGGTCAGTTCCTCGATTTCACGAAAAGGATCAAATCGCATCATGGGGAAACCTCCTGAAGATGGAAGCGCCGCGCAACCAGCTTGGTATGCCCCGCACTCAACTGTCCAGAGTGTATTCCTTGAGTGTAATCGTGTCAAGTTCATTGAGCGTTAAGTGCGGTATGCGGGCGGTGGCCTGGAGGGCACAGGGTCATCGCCCAGCCCTTCCCCTGCCCTGCCGGAGCGTGTAGACTCCCCCAGGTATGGGGCAGATGCCCCGGCCTTTTCTTGGCGGTCCCGTGAGGCCGCGCCCGCCCCGTGAGGCAGGAGAAGGAGCGAAGATGCGACATGTTTTGACAGGCCGACAGCACGTGCTGGACGGCGTTTTTTATGGGCAGAAGGCGGCACGCCTATGACCCCCAAGGCCACCATCCTCACCGCCGACGAGGTGCGCCGCGCCCTGACGCGCATCGCGCACGAGATCATCGAGCGGAACAGGGGCGCGGAGAATCTCGCGCTGATCGGCATTCATACGCGCGGCATTCCGCTGGCGCACCGGCTGGCGCAGAAACTGGGCGAGCTGGAAGGCGTGGAGGTGCCCACCGGGATGCTCGATATCACCCTCTACCGCGACGATCTGTCGGAAGTGGCGCACCAGCCGATCATCCGCGAGACGCAGGTGCCCTTCGACCTGGCCCGCCGCCGGGTCGTGCTGGTGGACGACGTGCTGTTTACGGGGCGCACCGTGCGCGCCGCGCTCGACGCCCTGATCGACCTGGGCCGCCCGGCCAGCATCCAGCTCGCGGTGCTGGTGGACCGCGGCCACCGTGAGCTGCCCATCCGCGCGGATTACGTCGGCAAGAACCTGCCCACGGCCCGCGCGGAGATGGTGAAGGTGAAATTGCAGGAGACGGACGGCGTGGACCTGGTGGAACTGCATGACCTGCCGGAGGCGGCGCAATGACGGCCCCCACCCCGCCCCGCCCCCGCAGCCTGCTGGACTTCCAGGGCTGGACGCCCGAACGCCTGAACGCCCTGCTGAACAACGCCGACACCATGAACCAGGTGCTCGACCGCCCGGTGAAGAAGGTTCCGGCATTGCAGGGGCTGACGGTCTGCACGGCCTTTTTCGAGAACAGCACCCGCACCCGCATCTCTTTCGAACTGGCCGCCCGGCGCATGAGTGCCGATGTGGTGAGCTTTGCGGCGGGGGCCAGCAGCCTCAGCAAGGGTGAGAGCCTGCGCGACACCGTGGAGGTGCTGACCGCCTACAAGGTGGACGCCTTCGTGGTGCGGCACCCGGCCAGCGGCGCGGCGCACCTGGTCGCGCGCTACAGCGGCAAGCCCGTCATCAACGCGGGCGACGGGCGGCGGGCACACCCCACCCAGGCGCTGCTCGACGCCTACACCATCCGGCAGGAATACGGCTCCCTGGAAGGGAAAAAGGTCGCCATCATCGGGGACATCCGCCACTCGCGGGTGGCGCGCAGCAACGCCGAACTGCTGCCGAAGCTGGGGGCCGAGGTCGTGCTGTGCGGCCCGGCCACCCTCCTTCCGGCTGACCTCGCTGCCCTGCCCGGCGTGACCCTCACCACCGACCCGCGCGAGGCCGTGCGGGGTGCCCACGCGGTGATGGCCCTGCGCCTCCAGCAGGAGCGCATGAACGCGGGCTACCTCGCCAGCCTTCAGGAGTACGCGGGGCGCTATCAGGTCAACGAGGCCCTGATGCGCGAAGCCGAGAGCGGCGCGATTGTCCTGCACCCCGGCCCGATGAACCGCGACCTCGAAATCAGCAGTGAAGTGGCCGACGGCCCGCGCAGCCGCATCTTGAAGCAGGTCGAGAACGGGCAGGCCGTGCGGATGAGTGTGCTGTACCACCTGCTGGTGGGGCGGGATTGAGGGCGATGAAGCCCTGAGCCAGACGAGTGCAGGAGAAAGTCAGTGACGAGAACCGTCCGCACAACGCCCTTTGTCTGGATAGCCTGCCTGCTTGGTCTGATCCACGCGGCGTTCAGCCTGTACTGGGCGGGAGGCGGGCGGTGGCTGCTGAACACGGTGGGGCAATGGGCCGTCGAGTTGGGCCAGCAGGCCCCCCGGCAGGCTTTCTGGCTGCTTCTGCTCATCGCCCTGTTCAAGGCGGCGGCGGCCATCATTCCGCTCCTCAACACCCGGGGCCGCCTGCCCTGGCCCCGGCTCTGGCGCGGCATCAGCTGGGTAGGGGGCATATTTTTAATCCTCTATGGAGGCGCGAATACCCTTACCGCGTGGGCCGTGTTGGCCGGAGTGATCCGCACGGAGAGCTTCGACCGGGCCAGTTTGGCAGGACACGCCGCGCTCTGGGACCCGCTTTTTTTCCTCTGGGGACTCTTCCTGACCCTGCATTTATTCCAGACACGGCGGGGCAACGCTTCATCCCGTTCGCTGTTCGACCAGAATTGACCTCAAGGAGCTGGCTATGACCCTGACCATCACCAACATCAAACGCCCCGGCAGCAACCGGCTGGAATCCGTCACCGTCGAGAACGGCGTCATCCAGGGCTGGAACCTCGGGGACCTCGGGGAAGTGCTGGACGGCAAGGGCGGCACCGTCGCTCCTGCGCTTATCGAACTCCACGCGCACCTGCGCGAGCCGGGGCAGACGGAAAAGGAAGACCTGGCCTCGGGTCTGGCGGCGGCGGCGGCGGGCGGCTACGGCACGGTCGTCTCGATGCCCAACACGACGCCGGTGGTGGACGACCCGGCCACCGTGCGCGCGCTGCTCGAGAAGGCGGAGGGCTTAGGCTTTGCCCGGCTGAAACCCGCCGCCGCCCTCACGCAGGGGCAGAAGGGCGAGCAGCTCGCCGAACTCGCCTTTCTGAAGGACGCCGGCGCGGCCATGTTCACCGACGACGGGCGCACCAACGAGAATGCCCGCGTGCTGCGGCTGGGGCTGGAATACGCCCAGAGCCTGGGGATGGTCGTGAGCGTTCACGCCGAGGACGCTTCCCTGCGCGCGGACGGCGTGATGAACGAGGGGCCGGTGTCCGAGGAACTGGGCCTGCCCGGCAACCCCTGGGCAGCGGAGGCGGCCCGCGTGGCCCGTGACATGGACATCGTTGCGCTGACCGGGGCGCGGCTGCACGTGCAGCACCTCTCCACGGCGCGCGCCCTCGACCTGGTGCGCGAGGCCAAACGGCGCGGCCTGCCCGTCACCTGCGAGGTCTGCCCCCACCACCTCACCCTGACCGACGAGGCGCTGCGGTCCTTTGACGCCCTCTACAAGGTCGCGCCGCCCCTGCGGACGCAGGCGGACGCCGACCATCTGCTGGAAGGTCTGCTCGACGGCACGGTGGACTGCCTCGCCACCGACCACGCGCCGCACACCCGCGCCGAGAAGGAACGCGACCTGCTGGACGCCCCTTTTGGCATCGCGTACATCGAGCTGGCCTTTCCGCTGATGTGGACGCGCTTTGGCGAGCGGCTGGGGCTGGAGCGGCTGCTGGACCTGATGACGGCGGCCCCCGCCCGCGTGATGGGCTGGCCCGAGCCGACGCTGGAGGCCGGTGCCCCCGCCGACCTGGTGGTGCTGGACCTGGACACCGGGCGCGAGGTGAACCCAGCCGACTTCCGGAGCAAGGCGAAATTCAGCCCCTGGGCGGGCGAGACCCTCAGGGGCTGGCCGCTACTCACGGTGGTGGGCGGGAAGGTCGCGTTCCAGCGGGCGGCAGAATGATCCCGGCGCGGGCCGCTTCAGCGACCTGAGCTGAACCCGGCCACCCAGGAATGGGCCGGCCGGGGTTTTCATATGTTCCGGGCTACAGGTCGAGCGGGTCGGGATTCTGCGAGGCGGCCTTGCCCTCATCCTTGTCGTTGCGCTGAAGGGCCTCTTCGAGCTTTTCATCCCCCACGCCGGGGTTGACCCGCTTGGTGTCGGGAAAATCGTCCCGCTCGTGAACGTCGGTGTTCGCCATATCGCCGGGGTCGGTCATGCTGCGCCTCCTGTGGGGGTAAGAAACGGCCCTGCGCCGCCATGCTGCCAGGGGGCCGCGGCCCAGAACGTCTCATCCCCTACACAGCCGATCAAGCGTCCACCCCCACCGCCTCCGCCACGTTACGGAAGCCGTCGCGCGCGAGTAACCCGGCCAGGCCCCGGTTCAGGCGGGCGGGCAGGCCGGGGCCTTCATAGATCAGCGCCGTGTAGACCTCGGTCAGCGCGGCCCCGGCACGAATCTTGGCGTAGGCGTCCCCGGCAGTGAAGATGCCCCCGACACCCACGATGGGCACGCGCCCCCGCGTGAGGCGGTAAGCGTCGCGGACGAGGTCGGTGCTGCGCCGGGTGAGGGGCCGCCCGCTGAGGCCGCCCGCTTCCTCCCGCCGGGGATGGGTCAGCCCCTCGCGGCTCAGGGTGGTGTTGCTGATGATGAGGCCGTCCGCACCTGCCGCCAGCACCGCGTTCACGCTCGCCTCGAAGTCTTCGGGGTGCAGGTCGGGGGCGAGTTTGACGAGGACGGGCGGGCGGCTCAGGGTGCGGACGCGGCCCACCTCCACCTCGCCCAGCACCGCGCGCACCAGGGCCGCGAGGTCCGCTGCCGCTTGCAGGGCGCGCAGGCCGGGCGTGTTGGGGCTGCTGACATTGACCACGAAGGCGTCGGCCACGTCTTGCAGGGCGCGGACGCACCCCAGGTAATCCTGCACCGCCTCCTCGTTCGGCGTGGCCTTGTTCTTCCCGATGTTGACCCACACGGGCGCAGGCCGGGCGGGGAGCGCGGCGAGGCGGGCGTGCAGCGCCTCCGCCCCCGCGTTGTTGAAGCCCATGCGGTTGATCAGCGCCTCGTCGGGCGGGAGGCGGAAGAGGCGGGGCCGCTCGTTGCCAGCCTGCGCCAACGGCGTCACCGTGCCGACCTCCAGGAAGCCGAAGCCCAGCGCGCCGAAGGCCGGGACCGCCTCCGCGTTCTTGTCCAGCCCCGCCGCGAGGCCCACCGGGGACGTGAAGGTGCGCCCCCACAGCGTCTGCGTGAGGCGCGGGTCAGCCGGGGCGGTCAGCGTCCGGGCGAGGGCAGGCCAGGCGGGCAGGCGCGAGGCCACCCCCAGCGCGCGCAGGGTGAGGTGGTGGGCGTCCTCCGCATCCAGGCGGAACAGGGCAGGCTTTATGCGGCGGTACATCGGCCCCCAGGATACCCGGCCCCCAGGATGCCGGGCGGCGGGGCCGCGCGTTCAGGCCGTGGGAGACGGGAACACGGGTTCCAGTTGCACCAGGCGGCTGTGTTCCTGGCGCTCGCTCTCCAGAATCAGGTCGGCCAGGGTGGTCCCACCCAGCACGTCGCGCAGCGCCGTATCCACCCGGTGCCACAGGTCCAGGGTGCCGCAGACGTTGCCCTTGTCGCACACATGGTCGTCTTCCACGCACGACACCGGCGCGATGCTGCCCTCCATCGCCGTGACCACCTCGTAGGCGTTGATGGCCTGAGCGGGCCGGGCCAGGCGGTAGCCGCCGCGCGCGCCCCGCACGCTCTTGATGAAGCCCGCCCGGCGCAGGTTGCTGGCGATCTGCTCTAGATAATGCTGGCTGATGCCCTGGCGCTCCGACACGTCCTTGAGCGGCACGGCATCCCCACCCCGCCGCCCGATCTCAATCAGGGCGCGCAGGCCGTACTGAGCTTTGGTCGACACCCACATGCCCCCAGTCTACCCCCCAAATCCGGGCGGGGAGTAGGGATTTGGAGACGATAAATCAGGAGGTGATTTCCACCCCTGGTTCGCCTCCGGTCTCAATAGCAGGACAATGGAGCAACACCACCCCTGCCCCCGAACGCCAGCCCTAGAATCCGGCCCGTGACTGCGCGGCCTGCCCCTCCCCTGCCCCCCTTCCTGAACACCCTCTCCCCGGCGGACGTGCTGCTGCGGCTGCGGGCGGCGGGCGCACCGGGCGTCGTGCTGCTCGAATCGCTGGGACCGGTGGTGGACCACGGGCAGTACAGCTTCCTGAGCGCCTGGCCGATGCAGGTGCAGGAAGCCGTGCCCGAGCGGCCCGCCGGGGAGGCCTTCTTCCCCGCCTGGCTGGGCGGCCTGAAGTACGAGGCGGCGCAGGCATTCGGCCTGGAAACCCACCCGCCGGAGGGCGCGGCGGCCTGGTGGGGCCTCTACCCCAGCGGCCTGGTCTGGGACCGTGCGGCGGGCACGCTGGAGGCCGTCGGTGAGGCCGGACATGTGGACTGGGCGGCGGTGCTGGCAGGCCACCCGGCTCCCACCCCTGTCCTGACGGTGGGCGAGTTCGGCGCGGACGACGTGGATTACCCGGCGGGCGTGCGGGCCGTGCAGGACCTGATCCGGGCGGGCGAGGTCTATCAGGTGAACCTCTCGCGCGGGGTGCGGGCGCAGGCAACGGGTGACCCCCTGGCGGCCTACCTGCGGCTGCGGGAGGTCAACCCCAGTCCCTTCATGGCCTTTCTGGACCTGGGGGAGGAGGTGGTGGTGTCGTGCAGCCCCGAACGGCTGGTGCTGTGGGAAGGCGAACACATCTCGGCCCGCCCCATCGCGGGCACGCGGCGGCGCGGCGACACGCCGGAGGAGGACGCGGCGCTGGAACGGGAGCTGCGCGCCAGCCCCAAGGAGGTCAGCGAACACACCATGCTGGTGGACCTCGTGCGGCACGACCTGGGGCGGGTGGCGGCGGCAGGCACGGTCACGGTCCCCGACCTGGGCCTGGTGGAGCGCTACAGCCACGTGATGCACCTCGTCTCGGAGGTGACGGCGGCGGCCCGGCCCGGCCTGACCGTGCGCGAGCTGCTGGCCGCCACCTTTCCGGGCGGCACCATCACCGGGGCACCCAAGGCCCGCGTGATGACCGCCATCCGCGACCTGGAACCGGCACCGCGCGGCTGGTACACGGGCGGCGTCGGCATCGTGAGCGGCGCGCGGGTGGACGTGAATATCCTGATTCGCACGGCGGGATTCCGCCGCCAGTCGCCAGTCACCAGCGACCAGCTCACGCCTCCCAATGCTGGCGGCTGGCCGCTGGAAGCTGGCCGTTGGACCGTGCAGGTCCGTGCCGGGGGCGGCACCGTCATCGACGCCGACCCGGCGCGCGAGGCGCAGGAGACAGTCCACAAGGCGCAGGCGCTGCTGGCGGTGCTGTCGGGCAGACCGGGGCGGCCCGCGCAGGAGCCGGCGCTCCCCGTGCCGGGCCGGGCCTGGGCACCGCCGCCCGCCTCCTCGCAAACGGGACTGCGGGTGCTGCTGCTGGACAACCGGGACTCGTTCACCATGAACCTCGCGCATGACCTCCTCGCCCTGGGCGCGGTGGTGGACGTGCGGACGCAGGACGAGGAGGCGCAGACGCTGCTGGCCTCCCGCCCGGATGCCGTGCTGGTGGGGCCGGGGCCGGGGACACCGGGAACCAGCGGCTCCACGCTCGCCCTCACGCGCCTGTGCCTGGAGCGGGGGGTGCCGCTGCTGGGCGTCTGCCTGGGGCATCAGGCGCTGGGCGAGGTGCTGGGCGGGCGGGTGGAGCGGGCCGAACCCGTCCACGGCCGGCCGGAAGGGGTGCGGCACGGCGGGGAGGGCCTGTTCGCGGGCATCGCGGACGCGGCACCGTTCGGGCGCTACCACTCGCTGGTCGTGCGCGGCCTGCCCGACGAACTGGTCACGGCCCGCAGCGCGGACGGCGAGGTGATGGCCCTCCAGGTGCCGGGGCGGCCCGCCTGGGGCGTGCAGTTCCACCCCGAGAGCGTGCTGAGTCCGGCGGGGCGGGTGCTGCTGGGCAACTGGCTGAGGCTGAGCCGTCAGGAGAAGCGGTGAGGCCGCTGCCGACCGGGGTGGACGCCTCCGCCTGGCTGCACGGTGCCACCGCCTTCACGACCGTTCGCACCCGCTGGGGCGTGCCGCTGCTGTGGGAAGCGCACTTGGCACGGTTGGCCCGGACCTGCACCTTCCTGGGGCTGCCCACGCCTGAGGGCGGGCCACTCGCCCTGGACCCCCTGCCCTGGGGCCTGCTGCGCCTGACCGCCACCGCCGGGGGCGTGTTCTGGTCGCACCGACCCATCCAGCCCGGCCCGCGCCCGTCCGGGGGCGTGAGCGTGTGCGTTACGGGCATGCAGGTTCACCCGCAACTCGCGGCCCACAAGACCGGGAACTATCTGCCGTCCCTCCTGGCCGGGCAGGCAGCGGCTGCTGCCGGGGCCTTTGAAGGCTGGCTGACGGACGCCGCCGGGCAGGTCGTGGACGGGGGGCGCACCTCGCCGCTGCTGGAGTTGGGGGGGCGGCTGGTCGTCCCGGCAGGCGGGCTGCCCGGCCTCACCCGCGCAGCCTTCCTAACCGGAAGAGCATTCGAGGAGCGGCCCGTCCCGGTGGCCGAGCTGCCCCACGTCACCCGTGCCTGGATCTGCGGCAGCGGCGTGGGCGTGGTGCCGGTCAGCGAACTCGTGGGCGAGGGCTGGAGGTTATCTCTGCCCGCCGCGTGGCCGGACGTGACGGACCCGGCGCTGGTGTGGCCGGAATAGCGGCGGGGCGGCGAGGTTTCCCCCACCGCCCCGGTTCTGAGCTGCTCAGGAGCCGCGCTTCAGTGACCGCCCTGGCCCTGGCGCTCGCTCTGGAGGCGGCCACCACCCGACACGTCGTCGAGCCGCAGGGCACCGTGACGGCGCATCAGGCCCAGGGCCTCGTCCGTCCGGCTACCTTCGGGGTCGCGGGCGATCACCAGGATATTGCCGGCCTTGATGCCGTCATAGAAGCGCTCGGCCTGCGCGGCGGGCACGCCCATCTGGCGCAGCAGCTTCACGTAGTCGCCGTGGTCGCCTCCAGTCAGTGCGCCGAACAGACCGCCCAGACCGCCACCCCCCAGCACACCGAACAGCATGGCGAGCAGCCCGCCTTCCTGATAGACGGGCACGAACAGCAGGAGCAGCACCCAGACGGGGAAGGTCAGCGCGATGCCCGCCAGCGCCCCGACCAGCGCGCCGCGAATCACGTTGCTGGAGCCACCGGGCGCGCCCGCCTCGGGACTGACGCCGGTCTGCTGCGCGAGATCGTCCTCGGCCACCACGTCGGTCAGGGCAAAGCCGAGGTGTTCACGGTCAAAGCCGCGGGCCTGGAGGGCGTCCAGGGCACCCCGGGCCTGCTGGGCTTCACGAAAGAGGGCAACCACGCTTTCCATTGCCTCCGGTTTTACCATGCCCGGCAGGCTCCCGGCGAGGGACAAAGCGGGTGCCAGGCCTTGTTCTCAAGACCCGTTGCGCAGTAGAGGTAGGAGCAGGTAGGTTCAGGGGTGTTACGGCTGGAGAAGCTGAAGTCCCGAGCGCGTTCCTTTGAGCGGCTGGTGGGGCTAACGCCGATGGAGTTTGACCAG